>NZ_JBVCPV010000165.1:0-6905 GCF_057456495.1 Lishizhenia sp.
CCTCATCATTTGGAATTGAACGCACCTCATCCTGCAATGAATTAGCCAAACTTTTCACCGGAGAAATTCCATTTCTAATTTCATGCGCAACCACTTTGGCAAAATTCGCCCAAGCTTCAAACTCATCAGAACTACCTTTATCCGAGGTAAACTCATACATTACAAATTCTACCTCACTAATGTTGAGTAATTTTTTATCCACGAAAACATCCTTTGCCAATTGAAAATTAAAAGCTTTAGCTTCTAACACCAATTGCCCATTACCATTAAGGTTCTCCAGTAACTCAAACACTCCTGGACAATGATCATCTAAGTCTTTCAACTGCCTCCCCAATTTCCATCCCAACAGCCTTTCTACACCTTCACTTTGCACCACCACATCTCCTTTGCTATCGCACAGCAATATAGCTGATGGTGCCAACTGTATAGCCTTTTTAAAAAGCTCAAGCTGTAAGCTTGCACTTTGGTCTTCTCTGTTTTTTTCTTGAATAATTAATTGGAGTGCTTTAAACACTTCAGGAAAATCAGTTTGCATAGGCACCTCTTTTTCATAGCGATATTGGTGTAATGCATACCCCAAATGACGTTGGAATCGAAAGATAAAATAAATCAATTCGATGGTAGAAAAAATTATCAATCCTCCCAAAACAAAAGGAGTTGCGACCCAGTTTTTCTCCCACAGAACAAAACTTAAAAAGGCCATTAGTACCAAAAGAACCAAAAGCCTCACCACCACTGCAACAGAAAATTTCCTGAGTCTCATCTTACAAATCATATTTATCTAAGCGTCTGTACAAAGCCGCTCTGGTGAGTCCCAAATCTTTGGCGGCTTTGGTCATATTCCCCCTGTGTACCTTCAAAGCCTCATTGATTAAGGCAATTTCCATTTCTTGTAAGTTTAAATTTGCCAATACACCTGGCCCTGTATACATATCTTTCTTGGCAGCATTTACCAGGTCGCTAGCATAAATCACCCCGTCTTTCGCCAAAACTACAGCGCGTTCAACAGCGTGTTCTAATTCTCTCACATTCCCCGGCCAACTGTACGATCTAGCCTCATCTATGGCTTGCGAACTAAACTCAACCCCTTGTTTTTTATATTTTCTAACAAACTTTTGCTTAAAGAAATGAAGTAAATCATCTACATCCTCTCTACGTTCTCTCAACGGGGGTAAAACAATTTCTACAGTATTAATTCTGTACAATAAATCTTGTCTAAACTTTCCACCATCCAAGAGTTCTTCCAAGGGCATATTAGTGGCAGCAATCAAGCGAACATCTATCTTTTTCGCTTTGGTATCCCCCACCGCTATCACTTCTCTATTCTGCAATACAGAAAGCATTTTGGCTTGTAAGGGTAAACTTAAATTACCTATTTCATCCAAAAACAAGGTGCCTTTATCGGCCAAAATCATACGCCCTTCCTTGTCCATATTCAGACCTGTATAAGCTCCTTTTTTCGCCCCAAAAAGCTCCGCTTCAAACAACTGCTCATGTACCGTTCCTAAATCAATTTTGACAAAAGCTTCTTCTTTACGCAAACTTGCTGCATGCAAAGCCTTCGCCACCAACTCTTTCCCCGTACCGTTCTCTCCAAGCACTAAAACATTCGCATCTGTTTCTGCTACTTGAGCAATGGTAGCTTTCAAGTCTCTCATGATTTGAGAATCTCCTATCATCCCAAAATCGAGTTCGGCAGCGTTTTCAACAAAATCCATGCGTTGCACCGCTTTCACCTTTTGTAATTGCTGGGTGGTAGATTTTAATTGAACAACTTGCTCTAGGGTTTTGAGCAATCGAGCATTCTCCCATGGTTTCTTCACAAAATCCTTCGCTCCAATTTTCATAGATTCAACTGCCAAATTGATTTCACTAAACGCGGTCATTACCACGATGCTCAAAGCAGGAAATTTACCAACTAACACTTTTAAAAACGCCAATCCCTCCGCTCCACTTATCTCGCCTTTGGAATAATTCATATCCATCATTAAAACGTCATACTCCTCGCTTTCCAAGGCCGCAATCAATTCTTCTTGCACACTAAACATGCTTACCTTAGCGTAATGTTTTTGCAAGAGCAACTTTAAGGCGATAAGAATATTTTCATCGTCGTCAAATAGCGCTATTTTTTCTGGGTGTTTTTGGGACATAGTTTAAAAATAAGGATTGTTCGATAATGAACACTTTTTTTATCGTTTTTCTTCCTTTTAACTTCCGCTAAAGCGTAGTCAATAATCCAGCAATTAACAGTAATAATAAGTTCAATATATGTTTCATAATTTATCGTATTAGGTCAACACTTTGCTTCACCAATGAAAAATAAGGGGAGCAACAAGCTTGTATAAACTATAGGTAATTAAAATTTGATTTTGTGCTGCTAAAACAATTCAATCACTATTAATGTGCTCCCCAATTTTACTATTCAATTCGTATACTCTCTATGGGATTTGTCTTAGATACTTTCACCCCATGATAAATTACAGTTACAACCACAAGCAAAAGAGCAATCACTAAGCTCAAAATCAAACTTCCTAACTGTAAATGAGTGTGGTAGGCAAATTCGTCTAGCCACCCGCTCCAGAGGTAATAAACAATAGGTGTTGCGACTAGGAATGCACCCAGCATCAACCAAACAAAGTCTTTGGCTATGATCCACATTACCTGCACATCACTAGCTCCTAAAACTTTACGAATACCTATTTCTTTAGACCTTGCCTGTATACTATAACTTAAAATAGAGAACAACCCGAAACTTGCTAAAACAATGGATACCGCAGAAAAGAACATGAAAATCGTGAAAAGTTTGGTTTCGTCAGTGTAATTCTCCGCTATGTCTCGATCGTAAAAACTTAAGTCAAATGCATGCGTTTCTACCGCCTTGTCCCACTCTTCCTCCAAATAATTTAAGGTCGTCGTGTAATCTCCTTCCTTTAATCGAATAGAAACTGTGGTTCCTCCCTCAAGAATTGGATTGTATAAAAGAATCAAAGGCTCTAACTTATTGTGCAAACTCTGAAAGTTAAAATCCTCTATCACACCTACTACCCTTCCATCATTTTCAGCCTGACCATCAGCTAACAAGCCCCATTGTATTCTTTTATTTAAAGGATTATCTTCCCAACCAAACTGTTCTACAGCTGTTTGATTAACGATAAATCCTTGCTGAGCATCCGTTGGGAACTCAGGTGAGAAAAACCTTCCTTGTGTAACTTTTAAGCCCAATACTTCAGCAAAATATTCGTCTACAAACAAACATTTAACTGTACGTTCTTTCAACTTACCCTCCTCTTCAATTCTAAACATGATTTCAGGACTACTTCCCGTAGGTAGATTACTTCTAGAATGACTTTTGATTCTATCATCATTCTTCAACAAATCCAGCCACGGCGTCGCATTTTTACGAGCAGTAGTGTCACTCGGTAAATTCACCGTTACCAAATTTTCTTTATCGAATCCTAAGTTTTTAGCACGAATGTATTCCAACTGATCCCCCACGAGTAGAGAACCAGTAATCATAAATATTGAAAAGAGGAATTGAAGTCCAATCAAAAGTTTTCTGAACATTCCGACACTTCCCTCCTTTTGTTGTGTTCCCTTCAATACTGTGGTAGGTTTTAAATTCGAAAGAATAAAAGCTGGATATGCTCCTGATAGTATAGCAATGAACGCAAATATTCCAATCTCTATCAATAACACCTGTGGGGTGAAAACATCTATTGCCGCTATATTCTTCCCTGAAACCTGATTGAACTGCTCTAAAAATATTTCCGTTAACATGAGTCCAAACAACATCGCTACAAAAGTGAGCAAACAACTTTCTAAAATAAATTGACGCATTATACTTTGCTTACTCGCACCTAGTGTTTTGCGCACCCCTACTTCTTTGGCCCTTTTGCGTTGTTGCGCCAAACTCAGGTTAATAAAATTAAATGAGGCAATGAGTAAAAGGAAGAAACCTAGTAGTATAAATATGTACAAGGTGCTCTTTTTCCCCTTCGGTAAATCGTATTCATGCCTATTGTCGAAATGTACATCTTTCAATTCAGTCAACATATAGTCATGAGAAGCCTCCGAACCGTTGGCTTGTCCCCAAGGCAAAACATACTTTTCGTTGACCTCATCAAGTTCATCTTCAAAATCATAAGGATCTATGTGTTCTTTCATCAAAATAAAAGTGAAAGCCCCTATCCTAAACCAATCTTGGTTAAATACATCGCGCGTTTGTTGCGGCAAGGTATTCATGGATACAACAGCTTTAAATTGAATTTCAGAATTAGGTTTAACATCCTCTATAACTCCCGTCACACGTAACATAGAGTTATTCATTTTCAACTGTTTATTCACCACATCCGTAGTTCCGAATACTTTCTTTGCTAAACTCTCCGTAAGTACTACCGTATTCGGCGCTGTAAGAGCATCTTTAGAATCACCTTGAATAAATTGGTAAGTAAATACATCAAACAATGTACTATCCGTAAAGCGAATATTGTTGGTTTTGTAAACTGTATTGTCTACCATTAATTCAACTTCACCATTCCCTCCAAAAAAACGAACGTAGTTCTCCACGATGGGATAATCTCTTTTCAAAGTAGGTCCAACAGCCAAGTTGGTTACAGCCGCTTGCATGGCTCCACTTAAGTCTAAGTTGGTGGTTAAACGATAAATTCTGTCTTTTTTCTCGTGATAGGCATCGTAAGAAACTTCGTCAATAACATAAAGTCCAATGAGTGTACTGGCGGCAATACCAACAGCTAAACCTATCACATTTAAAAAAGTGTAGACTTTATTCCCCAGGAGATTTCTCCACAATACTTTTAATTGATTTCCTAGCATTTCTTTTACAATTGATTTACCGCCTCTACACGTTCAGAAAGCATTTTCCCATCGCGTAACTCAATAATTCTCTGGGCAGCCTTGGCATCATTGGCTGAGTGAGTAACCATCACTATCGTTGTTCCGGCATTATTCAATCCTTTGAGGATATCCAACACCTCATTCCCAAAATGACTATCCAAATTTCCCGTAGGCTCATCGGCTAGTACGAGTTTTGGTTCTGTAACTACTGCTCTTGCAACTGCTACTCGTTGTTGCTGCCCACCTGACAATTGAGAAGGGTAATGATTTTGTCGATGAGCAATCCCCATCTTCTCCAAAACTTTCAACACCTTTTCTTTTCGTTCGTTTTTGGGGATATTCAAATATTGAAGTGGAAGCTCTACATTCTCTCCCACCGTTAACTCATCGATCAAATTGAAATTTTGAAATACAAAGCCAATGGTGTTTTTGCGCAGCTCCGTCCTTTCTTTCGGTCGCATTGCCGAAACATCTTTATCGTTTAGCATGTAACGCCCGCTATCGGCATTATCTAACATCCCTATAATGTTTAACAAAGTAGATTTACCACAACCAGAAGCTCCCATAATGGCCACAAATTCACCTTGCTGTATCTCTAAACTCAAACCATTTACAGCCAATGTTTCCACCGCAGAGGTTCTGTATTTTTTAATAATGTTTTCTAATCTCAACATGCTACTTCAATATAATTATCTCTTTTTCTTTTAAATATCCGTCGTAAGAACTCGTAATGATTTGTTCTCCCTCTTCTAATCCTTCTATTACCTGATAGTATCTAGGGTTTTGTTTTCCTAAAACAATTCTTCTTTGGTACGCCTTATCTCCTTTCACAACGTAAACAAACTTTCCTCCTGATGATGAAAAATAAGCCCCACGTGGTATTTTCAGAGTTTCCTCTTTACCACTTATTGCAATTGCCACTTGAAAACTTTGACCACGACTCAAACTCTCTGGTTGTTCATCTTCAAATAACAACTCTATTTCAAACTGACCATTCACAACATTTTGCTTCACTTTTGTAATGTATAAGTCGTAAGAATTTCCTTGTACCTTAAAACTCGCTTTTTGTCCGACCACAACCCTATTTAAGTAATGCTGATCTACCAAAGCAACAATCTTATAAGCTCCAGGAACATCCACACGCGCTACTATCTCATTGGCAGAAAGTACTTGTCCAATTTCAACATCAAACGATGTTAGTCTACCACTCAAAGGCACCAACACTTGCATCTCTTCAATTTTCGAGCGTATCATTTCAAGGTTTCTTTCCATTAAAACTATAGAAGCTTCTATCCTATCGTTTTGCACTTGCAGATAATGTTGATCTTCTTCCAACCTGCCTTTTAAAACATTCAGACGATTTAGCGTGTACTCCTTCTCGTCCTTTTGTTTTTCATATTCCAATTGGGCCAAACCTCGTTGCGCAAAAACAGCTGAATCTCCCTTAAAACTTCTGCAAATATTTGCCTTCTCTTTCTTGGTCAATGCATAATCATCTTCCAATCTACGCAAATTTTGATGCAGTGTAATTTGTGTATTTCTTAAGTTATTGAGTTGCTCAACTACTTGCGTCTCACGTTGCATATATTCTAAAACCAGCGCTTCATTTTGTAATGAAAGTAAAACTTCACCGGCTTTAACCGTGTCGCCGTCCTCTTTCATTTTCTGGAGTACTGAACCACCTTCATTTGCATCTATCAATATAGTTCGTTTCGGCTGAACACTCCCATTTGCAATTACAATTTCCTGAAACTCTCCATAGTTAACTTCAGCAAACTTCAATTGCTTATTAGGTATTTCAACTACATTATTTTGTAAATAGTAAGTGATTAAAGCAAGGATTCCCAAAACACCACCTATTACAATGAATTTTAGTCTATGCCTTTCCCAAAAACTTTGTTCTAATTTTATATCCACAGATTATTAATATTTCAATTGCTACAATTAAGTATTGTGCCAAAAAGCTAACCGCTTGATAAACAACACCTACATGATTCAACCTCCTATAACAGCTGTTCGAAAACGAACAATCCCTGTTCGGAAACGTACAG
>NZ_JBVCPV010000166.1:0-6776 GCF_057456495.1 Lishizhenia sp.
ATGGGGTATGGTGGTCCAAACTCAACAGTTTTTGAACCTGAGGTTTTAGTAATTGGTCCGGATAAGGTAGAGGTAAATGAAGAATTTACCTTAACTCCTCGTCATATTTATAAAGATATGTGGGAGGTTTATGAAATTGAATTTGGAGGAAAGGTAAGGGATGGTAAATTTATAATTACCAAGGATACCATAATTAGTGGTCATTTTAAAATAATGAAAAGAAATGGAGTGTGGATGCGTATTCCCTTTCAAAAAGAGGTTTATATTCGTTAAATCATGACGGAAGACTTAAAGACCTTGTATGAGAATAAATCGATAGATGAATTGTTAGAGATTTACAGAATACGAAGCGAGTATAGAGAAGATGTTGCTGAATTCGTAAGGAAAATTCTAACTATGCGTAATCTTACACCAGAACAGGAAGAACAGTTCATGAATTTTTCTCAAAATTCGATGGTTTTAGAGAGTGAAAAATCAGATTTGGGATTGTTGGACAAAAGTTTGAAACGACTACTGAAGTTTATGAATCCCCTGGAACCTAAATCGGATAATCAAATGGTTTGGCTTTTGCTTATTCCAGTAATTTATGTTTTTTCTATAGCAATAGAAAATGCTTTTTATCTGGGGTTAGATTGGTATACAGTTTTAGTGATGGGCCCAGATATACTTCTGTGTGCAGTTCTATTATACTTGCTTTACCATAAAAAGAAATGGGGCTTTTATATCTATATAATCTCCATTTTATACAAAGCTTATTCTTTTTTTAGCTTAGGAATATTTCACCTTACGCTTCAGTTAAGGTATGGAGGTATTGATGAAAGTTCTGAATCAGTTGATTTGGATGATAGGTTTTCTCGTCTTTTATTTGAAATGAGTGAGTTCGATTATACCGCTGAAATATTTTGGAGTTTTTTCAATTTTGTTCTTTTACTTGTATTAAGTAGGACGGTTGTTATCAATCGAATCAAGTCAATATATAATGTGGGGGATAAAATCACAAGAATGCTGTATTTCTGGACATCCTTAACTCTCCTAGTTGCAATTTCTGTAATGTATATAGTGTACTATTTTTAAGTTTTGATTTCAAACAGGGGTGAAACGGAGTAGCTTTGCGCCAACTTAGCTTTGAATTGTAAAAGGAGTATAAATGCGACTTTAGAAGCACTTTAGATGACTATTTACAATAAGATAAGTAAAGAAAACTAGTAGTGGAGACCCGGCCGTTTGCCAAAATATAAGGCAAAAAAAATAGGGTAAGCTACTTATATCGCACCGCTACAACCTCTTACCCTTGCTACGTTCCCGTCCTGGGGGATTCAGAGGGAGCTGGTCGTACAAGACTTACC
Organism: Lishizhenia sp.; assembly: GCF_057456495.1. Taxonomy (NCBI): domain Bacteria; kingdom Pseudomonadati; phylum Bacteroidota; class Flavobacteriia; order Flavobacteriales; family Crocinitomicaceae; genus Lishizhenia; species Lishizhenia sp. The sequence continues at coordinate 1,347 of NZ_JBVCPV010000166.1, forward strand.
CCGCCGCAAAGATAGTAACTTAATCTATTTTCGCAATGGGGAAGGGCGAAAAAAATCATGAAAAATGTCTTGAATTACCTTAAGCTTTGAGCATCAGATGTTAAGCAAGCCAAGAAAAATTATTCGTCCTTTAAAAGGTCTGGTCTTCTTTCCTTTGTTCGTCTGTAAGCCTCTTTTTCACGGTATTCTTCAATCTTTTTAAAATCTCCAGACAATAAAACATCAGGTACTTTCATGCCTTCGAATTCTGGCGGACGCGTAAACACGGGAGGGGACAAGAGGTTATCTTGAAAACTGTCTGTAAGCGCTGAAGTTTCATCATTCAAAACACCTGGTAATAATCGGACGACACTATCCACCAGCACAGCTGCAGCCAATTCACCACCAGATAAAACGTAAGAGCCTATAGAGATTTCTTTGGTGATGTATTTCATGCGTACGCGTTCATCCACTCCTTTATAATGACCACACAAAATAATCATGTTTCCTTTGAGGGAGAGTTCGTTGGCAATACCTTGGTCAAGCACTTCACCATCTGGGGTCATGTAAATGATCTCTGTGTATTCGCGTTCTCCTTGAAGTTTCTCTATGAGTCGAGCAATAGGTTCAATGGACATAACCATACCAGCACCACCACCATATTGGTAATCATCCACATTTTTATTTTTATGGGTGGAATAATCACGAATGTTGTGGATATGAATTTCTGCCAATCCTTTTTCCTGGGCACGTTTCATTATAGATACCTCGAAAGGACTTTTTAATAAATCTGGTAAAACGGTGAGTATGTCTATTCTCATGCTGCAAAAATAGTGTATTGTGAGGTATAGAGCTCAGAAAATGAAGCAAAAAATATTTGATCATATATCAAATTACTTCACGTATATGGGGTGAGGTGGAATTGTATGATGTTGATTTTGAACCGAAAGTAATATCAGTGCTGGCGTAACTTTGCGCATACTTAGATATTTGTACATTTAGGCTTTCAAACAGTTTACCGATGAAAATAGCACATCTTATCCTCATACCTGTCCTTAGCTTACTATTTTCCTTTTCTGTAGGTGCTCAAAATACCACCTATACTTACGATGAACTTATTGGCCAGTACGCTGAAATTGCGCAAGAATCCAAAGACATTCATTTTTTTAATATGGGGCAATCCGATTTTGGTGAGCCTATTTATTTATGTGTTTTAGGAGTAGCGGCAGATTCTCAAATGGTGTTTTCCTATGCGCAAAACTCAACGGTATTATTGATTAATAACGCTATACATGCTGGAGAACCTTGTGGGGTCAATGCTTCTTTAGATTTTGTAAAACACTATTCTAAATTATCTGAAAACGAGAAAATGAAGTATCCAGTGATTGCGGTTATTCCGGCCTACAATGTAGGAGGTATGCATAATCGAGGTGCCTATTCTCGCGCCAATCAAATTGGACCGGAAGAGTATGGTTTTAGAGGTAATGCTCAGAATCTTGACTTGAATAGGGATTTTGTTAAGATGGATAGTGAAAACATGAAAACCTTCGCCCATATTTTTCATGCTTTAGATCCAGATGTATTTCTAGACACGCATACAAGCAATGGAGCGGATTATCAATATACTTTAACACTTATAGCATCTCTAAAGGCTCGGTTAAATCCTGTACAAGCCGCGTTGATATACGATGAAATGTTACCGGCTTTAAAAGATAGTTTGTGGCAAAAGGATAGCCTCGATCTTTTTCCGTACATAGAAATGAATGGGAAGCGACTTCATGAGGGGATTCATGCTTTTAATGATAAGGCGAGATATTCAATGGGATATGCGCGTTTGTTTCATACCCTTAGTTTTACCTCGGAAACACATATGTTAAAGGACTTTGAAGATAGGGTAGTGGCGACCTATCGTTTAATCGAGGAAATGGCAAAATATACACGTCGTTACGATGATGAAATAGAACGTGTAAGAATGATTGCTCGGAATGAAATGTTACAAAAACGTTTTTATCCTGTTCGGTATGCATCGGATACGGCATTGAACAATAAGTCATTTATTGACTTGAAAGGGTATGCATATAAAGATAGCATGAGTGCAATTACTAATTCTCCGCGTCTGTTTTACGATAGGAATAAAGACACCACTTTTACTATTCCTTACGACTTTTACTATAGAGCAACAGATTCTACACTTATACCCGAATATTTTGTAGTTAGATCTTGGGAAAAAGAAACGATTGAGCGTTTGAAAAGGAATAAAGTAACGGTACAAATTATAGACAAAGACACGAATTTGTTACTTCGCCAGAATAAGGTGCTCTATTACCAAACAGTCAATAGTCCGTACGAAGGTCACTACCTTCACTATGATACTAAGGTGCAAGAAGCCATTGATAACGTAACACTTCATCAGGGAGATGTACTTATAAATACCCACCAACTGTCACGACTGTTTATTCTAGAAACCCTCGAGCCAACAAGTGACGATAGCTATTTTAATTGGGGATTTTACGATAGTTATTTACAGCAGAAAGAGCATTTCTCCGCCTATGTTTTTGAAGAAATCGCACAAGAGATATTAGACAATGATATGGATTTGAAGCGTGAATTTGAAGCAAAAAAAGCGGGAGATTTAGACTTTGCAAATGATCGTTGGGCACAGTTGAATTACATTTACATCAACTCACCGTATTACGAAAAGTCGCATAAAGTACTTCCTGTTTACAAGTCACTTCGATAGACAAACCCTATTGTTTACCCCATGTTAACCCTTCACAAGAAATGTTTCGTTGAAGAATTGTTTATTTTTGTGTAAAGTCAATAAAACTAGATTATGAAAAAACTATTACCGGCATTACTCTTACTCTTATTTTGGAGTGATGGTAGGGCTCAAGATACTACTTGGGTTCAAACTTTTACTTGGGATTCCATTTCAACGAGAAGAGCGACCTTTGATTTTCCTCAGGCTTTAAATTCTAAGCGTTTTGAGAAAGTACTGATGTATTACAATCTAAAGTGTGATCCAGCTACTCCTTGGGACAACCACGATTGTGGAGAATGGGATTATTTAGCATATTCAAGAATTTACGACCATACAGGAGTTATGGATTCAGTACAAGTAGACGGTACTGCTTTCGAAATCAATACTGCGACTCCTTTAACACAGAATTACGATCCAATTACCGGTGCTTTGAATAATCACACCGTAAACTACGATCAATACAGAAGGTCTAATGCGACATTGACGAATCACGCGGTATTGCAAGGAACAGTATCTTCTGATTATCCTGTGAATCAAGGACCAACTTCTGGTCAACGTTTTCAAATGATTATTACTGCAAGTGAATTAACAGCTGCAGGATTGTCTGCAAATGACGATTTACAATCTCTTACTTTAAATGGTACAGCGGTAAACGGTTCAGCAGATTTATCAGGATTGTCTATTAAGTTGAAATCAACTACAGATACTGAAATCTCTGATTGGCATACTGCAGGATTCACTGAAGTGTATAATGCTAAAAGAGGATCGGGAGTTAATGACGATGCTGCTTTAGTAACAGGTGATAATGAATTTTTATTCTACCAACCTTTTACTTGGAATGGTACAGACAACATTATTGTTGAGTTTGTTCACAGTGATGCAGGTCAAGCTTCTGACGCATTTACAACAACTGGAGTAAATGGAACTGGAAATTTATCTGTTGCTTACCCAAGACAAAATGGGGTGTACCAATCGGCTGTAGACAACTACACTGTTTCAGAATTATCTGATATTGACTTAGGTGCAGAAGTAACGGTTGCTTTTTGGGCTAAAGGTGAAGGTTCATACGGTACGAAGAATTCTGTTTTTGAAGCATATGACGTAGATGGAAATAGAATACTAAACGTTCATTTCCCTTGGGATAACAATGAGTTAATGTTCCATGGAGGTGCAACTGCTCAAAACGATAGAATTGCGAAAACAGTAAACTCGTCTGTGGTAGATGGTTCTTGGAATCACTGGGCATTTGTTAAGAATGCAAACGATGGAACGATGAAGATATACAGAAATGGAGCTTTATGGCACCAGGGAAGTGGATTGACAAGAGAAATTGGAATGATGCACCGTTTGGTGATAGGAGCAAACAGAAATCATTCGTTAGGTTGGAAAGGTAAATTGGATGAATTTCAAATGTGGAATGTAGCATTAGACGCTGCCACAATTGGAGCTTGGTACGATAAAACAATCAACAATACTCACCCTAATTATGCAGACCTTTTAGTTTACCATAATTTTGATGATGTAGCTTACGCAACAGACGCTTCAGCAAACGATAATTTATTGATGCCAAATAGAAAAGGTGATTTTGATTTTGATCAATTGCCAGTTGTAGCACCGGAGGTTTCTTCTTTCCGACCAACAATTAGCTTTGGTACAGGTACAGTAGCAGGAACTATGGTTACTGAAACGAATTTCAAATACCTTCAAAAAGAACCTTCAGTTGTTTTTGAATACGCACCCGTGAACAGAAGATTCATTATTTCAAATGCATTTATAGCGAATGATGAAGGATATGTTTATGAATATGATACAGACGGTTCAACTGTATTGAACCAAACTCAAATTGGTACATCTCAAACGATTTCAAACAATGATATTGTTTACTATGAACAGCCATTTGAAATTTTAGACATGTATGAAATTGGTAGATTCATTACTCCATACGGAATTGGATTTGATTTAGGACCAAATGGATTTACTTGGGTATATGATGTTACAGATTACCAGCAGTTGTTGAAAAACTCTGTAGACTTCATGGCACACAATACACAAGAATTAATTGATGTGAAATTTGCCTTTATTGAAGGTATACCTCCACGTGATGTTCATAACATTGAGCGCGTATGGGGAAGTGCAAAATCGTACAACTACGGAAAATTAATAGATGATGACGTTTTAGCAGCTAAAGATATTTTACTTTCTGATACTTCTTCTCAGTTTAAAATAGTTTCACGTATTACTGGACATGGTCACTACGGTCAACAAACAAACTGTTGTGAATGGTCTCCTAAAGACCACAAGATTTTAGTAGATGGTATAGAACGATTTACATGGGATATTTGGCAAGAAACAGAGTGTGGAGATAACCCAAACATTGGTCAAGGTGGAACATGGCCTTATGCTCGTGAAGGTTGGTGTCCTGGTGATATGGTGAAGGATCACGGACATGAAATTACTCCTTATGTAACTCCAGGAGATACTGTATCTATTGACTATGATATTTCTGGAGTGTACAATGGTGATCAATCAGAAAGAGGTGGGAATTACGTTATGGCGACGCATTTGGTTTCATACAGCGCACCAAACTTCCAAAGAGATGCGGCATTGGTTGATATTTTAAATCCGAATTCAAATGATTTATACAAAAAATGGAACCCATCTTGTTCTAACCCTCGAGTAATTATTCAAAA
>NZ_JBVCPV010000167.1:0-6722 GCF_057456495.1 Lishizhenia sp.
AACTACTATCCTTCAGAGTTTCAGTTTTTACCTTACTACGTGGAGTTGTATAACATTGGTGAAGAATTAAAAAATGATTCTAACTATGTAGTTTTTCAGCGTATTTATGACAGTGAAAATAAGTTAGACCTAAGTGCGTTTAACCGCATGTACAAGTATCAAGTGGAGGGTGAAATCAAACCGATTGCAAAATCAATTGATATTACTAACCTACCAGCGGGAAGTTATTTGTTAGAAGTAAGTGTTGTGGATGCTGAGCAAAACCTTATTGCCTCTAACGTGATTAACTTTGATAGAAATAACTTCGCAGTTGATGTCCTTTCGAATTATCAAGATGAAATTGTAGACCCTGCATTTCAAGCTTCAATTACCACGGATTCTTTACGTTATTATTTGGCAAGTTTAATTCCAATTTCTAGTCAATCTGATGTTAAAAACATCATTCAATTACTAAAGGAGGAAGACACAACTTTACACAGAAAGTATATTCAGTCGTTCTGGAAAACAACTTCTTCCATCCAATCTTTCGAAAACTGGATGAAATACAAAGCACAGGTACAACTTGTGGAGCGTTTGTATGCAACGAATTTCCAGGTTGGATTTGAAACTGATAGAGGTAGGGTTTACTTACAGTATGGTTCACCGAGTTCCATTACTGCTCGACCAACTTCTCCAAGTGAATATCCTTACGAGATATGGCAATACGATAAAATTGGAAAGTTCTCAAACAAAAGATTTGTGTTCTACAACCCGGATATGGTGAACAATACCTACAGATTATTACACTCAGATATGGTAGGAGAGTTACAGAACTACAGATGGCAATATTACATCAACAGTAGAACTACACCAGGGAATAACATAGACGATCCAACAGGAGGTAGTGTTGATTCTCACGGAGCTAATGCAAGTCGTTATTACAAGAATTTCTAAAGTCACTTTTACATGTCACAAGCTAAGGTTGCCGTTGTAATTTTAAATTGGAACGGAAAAGCTTACCTCGAACAATTTTTACCTTCTGTGGTGAAATATTCAGAGGGTCACCAGATTATTGTTGCTGATAACGCATCCACAGATGATAGTATCTCTTTTTTAAAGGCGAATTACCCTTCTATAGATATCATAGTTAATACAAGTAATGGTGGTTTTGCCAAAGGGTATAATGATGCGCTTAAGCAAGTAAAAGCGGATTACTATGTTCTGTTAAATTCTGATGTTGAAGTTACGGCAAACTGGGTGGATATCATGCTTGAAGAACTTGAAAGCAATTCAGGTTGTGTTGGGGTTCAACCCAAAGTTTTGGCCTATCATAATAAAAGTGTTTTTGAACATGCTGGTGCCGCGGGAGGATTTATAGATAAGAATTATTATCCTTTCTGTAGAGGTAGAATATTTGGTGATGTAGAGGAGGATAAGGGACAATACGACGGTGTTCGTGAGGTTTTTTGGACTACTGGAGCCTGTATGTTGGTCAATGCAAAAGCCTATCATGAAGTAGGAGGTTTAGACGAGGATTTCTTTGCGCACATGGAGGAGATTGATATGTGTTGGCGTTTAAAGAATAGGGGATATTCCTTTTTTGCTGCCCCAAAAGCAGTAGTTTACCATGTTGGCGGGGGGACCTTGAATTATGAAAGTCCGAACAAAACCTATCTCAATTTCCGCAACAGTCTTTATATGATTCATAAAAATTATAAAGGCATACTTCCATTATTTATCTTCAAACGATTAATTCTGGATGGAATTGCAGCTTTAAAGTTTGCAGTGAAATTTAAATTCAAGCATTTGTGGGCGATAGGTAGAGCGCATGCTAACTATTACCAACAACTTCCGAAATTAAATGCAAAGCGCAAAGCTTTGAAAAAAGCTACAAGTAACTTAGAAGCAAACAAGGCTGGATTTTATACAGGAAGTTTGTTGTTTGCGCGTTTTTTTAAAGGAATTACAGCTTTTTCTAAATTGAATCAAAGGCTTTTTAAATAAGCTAGAAGTTGTATTGTATACCAAGCCCAAGGCTAAAACTGCTTTTGGGATCAATACGCGTTTCCTGATACAAGATTCTCGATTTTGGATTGTAACTTACTTGTATAGGAAGAATGATATCGAAATCACCGATTTGATAAGCCAAAGTATTTCTAAGTACAAAATTTACGGAAAATGGGTTGACAACTAGGCCGTTTATATCTCCTTTCAAAGAAGTGAACCTCAAATCTGCTCCAAGGTTGGTTGTCAATTTTAAATTTTCATCTCCGTTGGGGTTTAAGATAAAGGTTCTACCAATACTTACAGGTATACTGAAATAGTTTATAGAACTAGATAGCGTTTGCGCAATGGTGTTTACGCTCGTATCGGTTACAGTTGAATACGACGAATCAATAATCATCCCACTCGTATCGTAGGTATACACAACAGAGTTTGAATCAATGTATTGATAAATTTGCGTGTAAGTACTGTCTGTTTCATAATTCATACTACCATTCTGGTATTGGGCACCAAGTTGTAGGTTATATACGTCTAGCGCCTTTAACTGACCATAAATTTGATAGGCCATGATAGATCGATAATTTATTTTTTCTTGATTACCAGGGGCAGAGGAAGAGGTGATTTCTAAAGAAGGTTTAAAGCTTGCAAGGCGAGCTTCAATTCCCACAGAGTAACCGGTTAAAAACTGAGAAGGAGTAGTTTTTTTCTCGTCCTTCTTATCATCTGCTTTCGTGTTCTCTTTTTCTACTTCTCCCTTAGTTTCATCGATTGGTTTTTCATCCTCATTTGCTTGTGTTGTTGAAGTAGTGTCAACTCCTACAACCTGCGTAGAGGTATCCTGATTTGAATGCTCAGTATTTAACGAATTGTTCTGTAAAGACTGCTCCTCCTTATTTGTGCCGGTCTTATTCACCTCAGCGTTTATTTCTGGGGTTGTTTCGGTTCTGTCTGCTGCTTTCTCATTTGCTTTGTTTGAAGCCAGCAATGTATTACCTGAGATTTGAGTTGAGCTCAATGAAGTTGCGGGAGTGTTTGTACTGGCGCGGTTAGCGGGAACAAACGCAGTTTCTTGTTTAGGAACCACACTATCAATTGGTAAAAGGTGAGCATTTGCAGTATTGTTTAGATTGCTTTTCCTTTCCTTGCTCAGAATTTCCTTGCTTTCTACATCGCTCTTTTGGTCCGGAGTAATTGAAGTGGAGTTGTTTTCAATTTTATTTAGGGAAATATCACCTGTAGAATTCTGGTTTTTAAAAAAGAAAAAGGCAGAAATAGAAAGACCAGATAAGAATAAAATGGCAAGTAAAAGAGCAAGTAATCTTCCCTTAGATTTTGGAAAATCTAGGGCGTCATCAATTGCACGCTTAACATCAGCTGGTGGTGTAACCTCAGCCTTAAGCATCTTCTCTCTGAAAAGATTCTCTATGTTATTTTTCTTACTCATGCCCTTTCTATATTAATCAAGCTCCCTAACTTCTCCTTCAGCATTCTTTTTGCTTTCATCAATTGAGATTTCGAGGTGTTCACCGAAATATCAAGGTATTCTGCAATCTCTGTATGTTTTAAATTTTCAAAAACAAAGAGATTAAACACCATGCGATAACCATCTGGTAACTCTTGAATGAGATTTAAAAGTTGCTGATAAGACTGATTGGATGTGTCTTCTAATTCAAATTCTGTTTCTTCTTCACTGAGAACAACATTGTTTTCTATAGGTTCAAATTTCTTTTTCTTGCGTATTTCATCGAGCGCTGTATTTATTGTGATGCGTTTTATATATGCACCTATAGATCCTGATGGATCAAACTTTTCTCTACTGTTATAAAGTTTAATAAAGCTGTTTTGAAGTACATCTTTGGCCTCGTCCTCATCCTTCATATAACGCAAAGCAATAGCATACATGCCCGGCGAATAGGCATGGTAAATTTTGTCAAAGGCTTTCTTTTTGCCTTTACAAAAGTCTTTAATTGTCTTTGCACTAATAGCGCTCAAATGAGTGGTTTTGGTTTATATACTTAGGCCTTTTTAGAAAGGTTGCCCGAAACTATTAATTATTTAAACAATTCTGAACTTTTTTGAAATGAATTTCTCGTTCTTCTACTGTATTGTTCGGAGTTGCAGTTATCTCTTTGCACTTAGAATCTATGTAATCAGACCGTTGTAAGAGAAAGTCGAAATCAGATTCTGCTGTTGTTTCACTTTCCAAAGCTTTTTCTATAGAGTCTATTGCTTTTATGCAATTACAAAAATCCCATTGCAGGCCGAATTTCTTTTCAATTTCAGCGTGTATTATGGTATCCGGTTCAGGTAGGGGCGTACTAATTGTATCTGTGTTTTCTACAGCCAAATTGGGGTTCTGTGCAATTTCTTTTGTGGTATTTTCGTTAGTATTTAGGGTGTTTGCTTTGTGAGTTTGGGGAATTTTCTTTCGTGAGGCATCGTTATTGCAACTGATAATTAAAACACTGAGGAAAATTGTACTAAAAAGAAATTTCATAACTTGATAACTATTGTTAACACCTTAAAACTAGGGAATATGTTTGCAAAAATTAAACAACTCTCCATATTTATTATCCTTTTGAATGCCGGATGCTTGTTGGGGCAAGAAGGTAATAGTCAACCTTTGGATACAAGTATTGTATACGTACAGGACCTTGAGGAAATAAAATGTATACCGAATTATCAAAAAGAATATAATCGCTTACTGCGAAAAGTCAGACGAGTTTACCCCCTTGCTTTGTACACCAAGGAAGTGTTAGATTCCTTGGACAAGGATTTAGCGCTACTCAATAAAAATCGGAAACAAAAGAAATTAGTAAAGCAGACCCATAAAGATTTAAAGGCAGATTTTAAATTTTTATTGAAGGATCTATACAGGAGTGAAGGTGTAGTATTGGCCAAATTAATATACAGGGAAACGGGGATGAGTATTTATGATATTATTTCGCAATACGAATCAGAATCGAAGGCTTCCACTTTTGCCTTAATAGCTCAAGCATGGGAGCAAGATTTAAAAATGAAATATGACCCAGAGAATGAGGATTATATTCTAGAACGGGTAATTGAAGATGTGAATGCCGGTCTTGTGGATTTTGATTTTACGGTACATCTTCTCGATAAAAAAGAATACAAACTGAAAAAGAAGGCGTATGTAAAGCGAAGGAGAGATGCAAGAAAAAAGAACAGACAAAGGAGCCGAGAAAGAAGAAAGAAGCAACGAAAAAAGGGAACCTAATAGGTTCCCTTTTCTAATTATTTCTGTTCGGATTATTTTGCTGTAGCAGCTAATGTGTCCTGTGCTCCAGAAGAAAGTGCTGATTTCTCAACTCTTAATTTCGTAGAACCTTCACATTCCAATAAAACTGAAGATTCAGCTACTTCTAAAATTTTCCCGTGGATTCCTCCGATGGTAACAACTTTATCTCCTTTCGTTAATCCTTCTCTGAATTTTTTAGCTTCTTTTTGCTTTTTCATTTGAGGTCTAATCATGAAAAAGTAGAATACTACTACCATTCCTAAAATCATTAGAAGAGATTGCATACTTCCTCCTCCTGATTGTAATAACATTACGTTCATTTCTTTTGTATTATTTAGTTTATAACGTGTGCTTTAATTAAAACAGTGTGTCCTGAAGGTTTCGTGTTTCCAGAAATTGTAACTGTTTTAGTGATATTCCCAGTAAAGTTCTTTGTATCAATTTTTGCAATTGTACTTGTAGATTCTCCTGGGGCAATAGGATCTGAAGGTTTGTCTGTTACTGTACAAGAACAACTTCCTTTCACATCCGCAATAATCAAAGGAACATCTCCTGTATTTTTAATAGAGATTTCAGCTTCAATTACTTCACCTCTTGCAACATCTCCCATATCAATTTCTTCTTGTACTTCCATCGTAGTTTTTTCACCGATAATAGAGCCTGACTCTGAACCACAAGAAGCAAAGATGAAGAGCATTGCTAAGAATAAAAATTTTCCTTTCATTATTTTTTTTGCGCTAATATAATTAATTCATTAAACCGCGACCTATCTTATTGATTTGTCCGTCGGCTTCAAGACGTGCAATGGCCTTATCAAGTACTCCGTTGATAAATACATTACTTTTTGGGGTACTGTAGAACTTAGAAATTTCAATGTATTCGTTCAATGTAACCTTTACGGGGATATTGTTGAATTCTTGTAATTCTGTAATGGCCATTTCCATTAATAAAACGTCCATACGTGCAATTCTATCTAATTCCCAGTTAGAAGTTAACTCGTCAATTAATTTCAAGTTTTCTTCTTCTCTTTTGATGGTTTTCTTCAAGAGAGTTCTTACGAAATCTTTCTCATCAATTGGGTCTTTGTACAAAGGCATGATGTCATTGGCACCTTCTTCTTCGAAGTTTTTAAGTGTCTTGATCACCATGGTTGCCGCTAAATCAATATCATCCATCCAGTGTATGCTCTTCTCTTCAAAGAAAGAGTAGAGGTGATCGTAGTTCGCGATTTCTGTTTTGAACAAGGTAATTAAGAAGTTCTTGTCCTCTTCAAAACCAGTGTTTCCATTGTTCATGAATTCAAAGAAAGTTTCTGTTTCACGAATGTGTAAAAACATCTTTCTGAAAATTTCACGTTCAGTGTCACCCACCCAGTTAACCGTTCTTTCCTCAGAAGCCTGAATCAACATGTAGTTGTCTTCCAACAGGGCAATAACCTTGTTGTCTACAAACTTCATGTTTGGATTTAAATCTTCTTCTTTTG
>NZ_JBVCPV010000168.1:0-6714 GCF_057456495.1 Lishizhenia sp.
AATATATTTTAATCTTGTAATGACAAACGGTGAATTAAATATTTAAGTGGTATACATAGATAATTCTTATTATTCTAATATTGTATGTAACTACTTCATCAACAAGCACATTAAAAAGAAACAATATTAAAAGCACTCGAATTGTCAGAAACACCTGACCACGTAATTTTCATAAATTAATTTTGAGTATACACGTAATATAGGCATCTCGGAGGGGATGCCTATTTTTACGAGAGTTGGCATAACTTTAAATCTTTTATCTTTAATAATTCATCCAATTACTTAATATGAAAAATATCTTCTTCATTGTTCTCATCATTTTAGGAAACATGCTAAGTGCTTGTGTATCTACTAAAAATGCCTGTGATGGCTCAAAAACAGCTACGGTTATAAGTGGAGTTGATGGTTGTGGTTGGTTATTACAATTAGAAAATGGTGAAGTGCTGAACCCCACAAACCTTGAAGACATGAAGATTGAATTAAATAAAGGTAATACGGTTGAAATAAACTACGAAAAAGTTGAAGAAATGAATATATGCATGATGGGTACTACTGTTAAACTAAGTTGTATTGTTATTTCTAAATAAAATATTAGGGTAATAAAAAAGAGGCTACACTTTAAAGCGTAGCCTCTTTTTTTAGTCTTCAATATTTTAATTAAGCAAATTCAGCCAATTCCATCCATCGATCACTTTTCTGCTCAATTTCAGCAACCACCTCACCTAAACGTTTACTCGCATCATTAAGTTCTTCAGAGCTCACATCAGGATTTGAAAGTTTAGCTGTTAACTTTTCTTTCTCTTCTTCTAAAGACATAATTTCACCATCCAAAGCTTCAAACTCAGTTTTTTCCTTGTAAGTTAGTTTACGTTTTTCTACTACAGGTTTCGGTTTTTCAACAACTACTTCCTTTGCAGCTTCAAGTTGCTCCTCTTTCTTACGTTGTCTATTTTCTTCTTTTTCTAGTTTATCGGCTGCTTTGAGCTGTTCTCGATACGCCGTATAATTTCCAATGATATCTTTGATTTTCCCTTCTCCTTCAAAAACAAATAAGTGGTCCACCATTTTATCCATGAAATATCTATCGTGAGATACAATGATTAATGCCCCTTGGAAAGAACGCAAATAATCCTCCAAAACATTCAAAACGAAAATATCCAAATCATTGGTAGGCTCATCCAGTATTAAAAAGTTAGGATTGGCCATCAGGACCGTCATCAATTTTAAACGACGTTTCTCCCCTCCACTCAATTTATACACATAATTGTAATGCATATCTCGAGGGAATAAGAATTTCTCTAAGAATTGTGCAGCAGACATTTGTCTACCTTTTTCTAAAGGAATGTATTCAGCAATTTCACGAATCACATCGATTACCTTTTTATTGTCGTCTACCTGAATATTTTCTTGTGAGTAATAACCAAAAACAACCGTTTCACCGATAACTATTTTCCCTTTATCAAGCGGCTCCTGCCCCATGATCATATTTAAGAAAGTAGATTTGCCTGTACCGTTGTTACCAACAATTCCTAGTCTTTCATTACGTTTGAAAGTATAGGTAAGCTCCTCAATTATCTTTTTATCTCCGAAGGATTTACCAATTTTATGAAGCTCGAGAATCTTGGTTCCTAAACGCTCCATTTTCACCCCCAACTCCAACTCTTCTTTGTTGATGTTTTGCTTGGCTACTTTCTTTAAGTCATGGAAAGAATCAATACGCGCTTTTTGCTTCGTTCCTCTTGCCTTTGGCTGACGACGCATCCATTCCAATTCCGTACGCATCTTACTGCGGGCCTTGGTAACGGTAGTTTCAAACTGCTCTTCTCGCTCAGCTTTCTTCTCTAAATAGTAAGAAAAGTTTCCTTTGTATTTGTAGATGGTGTGATCCTCCAATTCTAATATAGTATCACATACTACCTCCAAGAAGTACCTGTCGTGCGTTACCATTAGAATGGTAGATTTAGAAGTACCTAGGTAATCTTCCAACCATTCTATCATATCTAAATCCAGGTGGTTGGTGGGCTCATCTAGAATTAAAAAGTCAGGCTCAGCAATTAAAACTTTGGCCAAAGCCACTCGTTTCTTCTGTCCTCCTGATAATACCGAGATAGGTAAGTCAACATTATCTAATTTCAACTTAGACAAGATCTGTTGAACCTTCACTTCTGTATCCCAGGCATTCAATTCAGAAATTTCGACAAAAAGCTCTTCTATGCGCTTTTCATCGTTTTCTTTCATGGCCTTGTTGTATTCTTTTACAACTTTTAGTTTAGGAAGATCATGGTTAAAAACCTCTTCTATAATGGTATGACTTTCATCCAAATTCTCTGCTTGTTCTAAGTAAGCCACGCGTATATCTTTACGAAACACAACTCTACCATCATCGTAGGGCTCAGTGCCCAACAAACATTTCAATAAGGTAGATTTACCCTTACCATTTTTAGCAACAATAGCGGCCTTTTGCCCTTGCTCAATACCAAAGGTTAAATCTTCAAAAATAAGTCTATCACCAAATGTTTTGGTGAGGTTTTCAACGGATAAAAAATTCATACAATTACCTTAAACGGTCTAAGCTTGAAATTAATTTTTGATCTCTTCTCACACCAATATTTCCCAAGAAAATAAACGCTACACTTAACGCTAAGGCATAAAAAGCAAATCCAATATTTTTAACTACTCCTTCTTCTCCAACAAGCGTTTCCATACCCTCTCCCGATAGGTAAAACAAAACAACTGTTGCGATCAGGGAAACTAGGGCAAAGAAAAAAGCCATACGCCCCATTCTAATTTGGCGTTTATAGTTTTTGAAGCTAACCATAGCTCCAAGTGTTAAGAGTAGAATAAGAATTGAAATAATATAAAATGGAAAACTTACAGTAGAAGTTGAAAAACTTGCCAAAGAACTTCCTTCTTCCAATTGAAGATATTCTTTTAATGCTTCGGCTTTTTCTGGCACTAAATTTTCGCGCGCAGTACCCTCTACTTGCACTCCATAAGAATTGTAGTGTGCTGTTAGTTCAAATGAATCTGAAATAGCACCATCGTAGGTGTAAACATCTAACCCAAGGGTCAAGACCAAAAGACAAATCACTGCCAAGGCGTAGTAAATCGTTTGTATTCTCTGTAACATGCTTTATTAAATTTTAAGCAAAGATAAACTTCCTTTAAAAGTCTGCCCCATTCCCCTTAAGTTTATTTTGTACAGTTTGATTCAACTTATATGATAGAATGAACTAGGAAGAACGAAAAACAGTACCCCCATCTTTTATTCCATGATTAAGGAATGATTTACTTCTTTATTTCAAGGATAAAGGGCTCTAAAGTTCAAATACATACATGTATAAATAAAAAAGTTGAAATTTTAAAAAAATATTAATTAATATTTGTATACTTGCATTGTCTGCACAACCCACGACCTCATTGTGAGTTAGACAATTACTAGATTACTCAAGTATTATATAAAATCGATATTTTAAATCTCAATTCAACTTTATGAATAAAGCTGATTTAGCAGGAAAGAAACTTCCTGAATTACGCGAAATTGCGAAAACAATTGGTATTAAGCGCGTTGAATCATATAGAAAGGCAGAGTTAGTTGACCTTATCACTGGAGATGCTCAACAAAAAGAGGAAGCTGCTCCAGCTCCTGCAGAAGCAGCACCACAAAAAGAGAGCAAAAATGCTCCCATTGAAGTAAAAGACGCTCCCGCACGAAGAAAACGTAGGCCCAAAACAGAAAATGAAGCCAGCGAAAAACCGGCAGGAAGAATCTTAACTGCGGACAACCCAGAAAAAACGACGCCACAGAAAGAAAACAAGAAACCCGACAACCGCCACCACAACCAAAAGAACGATCAAAGAGCCTCGAAAGAGAACAACGATAAAGCCAACAACCCTAGGCAACGTAAATCTAACGACAACAACCACAATCAAGATCAAAACAAAGCTCCTCAAAAACAAAACAGAAAACAAAAAGAAGATAAATTCGATTTATCAGGAATTGTTTCTGCAGAAGGAGTATTAGAAATCATTCAAGATGGTTACGGATTCTTAAGATCTTCTGACTACAACTACCTTCCTTCACCGGATGATGTATACGTAAGTCATTCTCAAATAAAATTATTCGGATTAAAAACAGGTGATACTGTATTAGGTACAATTCGTCCTCCTCGTGAAGGAGAAAAGTACTTCCCTTTAGTAAAGGTTGATTCGATTAACGGTAGATCTCCGTCTTACATTAGAGATAGAGTTCCTTTCCAATACCTTACTCCTCTTTTCCCAGATGAGAAATTTAAATTAACAGGTCACGCGCAAGAAAGTACTTCTACGCGTATTATGGATTTATTTGCTCCTATTGGTAAAGGTCAACGTGGTATGATTGTAGCACAACCGAAAACGGGTAAAACTGTTTTATTAAAGGATGTTGCCAACGCAATTGCTGCCAACCACCCTGAAACATACTTAATAGTATTGTTGATTGATGAAAGACCGGAAGAGGTTACAGATATGGCAAGAAGTGTAAATGCAGAAGTAGTTGCCTCTACCTTTGATGAGCCAGCAGAAAGACACGTTAAAGTTGCCAACATTGTTTTGGAGAAAGCAAAACGTATGGTAGAATGTGGTCATGACGTATGTATCTTATTAGACTCAATTACGCGATTAGCAAGAGCTTACAATACGGTATCTCCTGCCTCTGGTAAAGTATTATCTGGTGGTGTTGATGCTAATGCTCTTCAAAAACCTAAACGTTTCTTTGGTGCGGCACGTAAGATAGAAAATGGTGGTTCTTTATCTATTATCGCTACAGCCTTAACAGAAACAGGTTCTAAAATGGACGAAGTAATCTTCGAAGAATTTAAAGGAACAGGTAACATGGAACTACAGTTGGATAGAAAAATCGCCAACCGTAGAATATATCCAGCTATTGATATTCTTGCTTCTGGTACACGTAGAGAAGATTTATTAATGGACAAAGATGTTCTTCAACGTATTTGGATTTTACGTAAGCACTTGGCAGATATGAACCCTATCGAGGCTATGGATTTCATGAAACAACACATGCAAAATACCAGGTCTAACGAAGAGTTCTTAGTTTCTATGAACGGTTAATTCTAGTTATGAGACCAGCATTAAAATACGGACTCCTTTTCGCAGCAGGATGGATAGTCCTTAAAATGATTTTTAAAGCTTTAGGTGTATTACAAGATGATTTGTTTGTACCTGGATTAATCAATAACTTCTTTTTGTTGCTTGCTATTGCAGTAGGTTTGTTCTTTGAAAAAAAGAAAGAAGGGTTTGGTAGTGGTACCGCCTTAAGTGATATAAAAAATGGTATGATTGCAGGCACACCCTATGCGGTAATTGTATCTGTGTTTATCTTTTTCTATTACAAGGATATAACACCTGAATATGTAGAAAATAGAGCGCAAGAAAGAATAGACTTAGTCTATAACGCTATGCAACGCCCAGCATATGTGGACAGCTTAAAGATGAGTGATGCTAAATATGCAGTAATGACCAACGATGAAATTTTTTCAGAAATGAAAGAAGGAATTCAAAGTTCATTTGATACCAACTTCCTCTTAACCTTTAGTTTATTAGGATTGATTGTTTTAGCGGTCACCTACTCTATCTTCACTACAGTAATTTTTAGAAAAATACTCCTCCGGGATTATTATAAATAAACATTGAAAGTCCTTCTAATTAGAGGGACTTTTTTTATGCAATAGCCTATTATTCTTTCTGTATTTTTTCACTAAAAACATATGAAATATTGACGGAGTAAACAATTCTTCATTCTTTGACAGCAAGGCAATCACACATTGCTCAAGAGTAATAAAAGCTATCAATAAATCAGCATAATTGTAAAAAGAATGCATGGAGTTGTACATCAAAAACCAAGTGTATAAACACATCACAAAAACCCAAGCATTGCTCAATAAAGTATTCGAATAAATCAATTTTCTATGAATGATGAGTTGAAGCAAAGCTCCAGCTATTCTAATATCTAAATGTTGCATCAAAACACTCCATTTTGCTTCATTCATACCATCTCCAAAACAATACCAGGCCCCAATAAACATATACAGCCAAATAGACAATTCTGAAACAAAACTGAGATTGTACTTACCTTTAGGAAAAGGTATTATATACAATGCAAAGAGGATTAACATCAAAAGAAACTGTACGCCAAAAAACAGTTGAAAATAAAACTGCTGAATTGCAGCAACGGCTAAAAGCACTATAAATTGATAGATGTTTTTATACGCGAGTATAGGGGCTAATGCAATTTGATACGTTTTCATTCTTGAACGAAAATATCAATAATTCAACGCGAACAAATAAAAAAGGTCCCTGAAATTAATCATGGGTCTAGATTGCTAGAAAGTATTTTCCAAAAAAAGCCCCGAAAATAATTCGGGGCTAGGTTGTCAATAAACTATTCGTCCTAAAAAAAAGTACTATTCAACAACCACTCGTTTAACAGTATACTCTTCTTTACCGTAAACTTGAACAGTATATAATCCCTTACCTACTTTAGGTAATTGAACATTAATTCCTGCCTTTTCCATAAAGGTATTTTCATAAACTACTCTACCTTGAGCGTCCGAAATACGAACAATACCTTCATTTATACCATTAAATAGAATGTGAAATGATCCATTGTTTGGGTTTGGATAAATATTGAAAAGATCTTTATTTACAGCTTCTACT
>NZ_JBVCPV010000169.1:0-6682 GCF_057456495.1 Lishizhenia sp.
GCCAATATCATTGGATACTCTTTAGAAGAATTAGGTGAAGTCAATATAGATACTTGGATAGAACATTGTCACCCCAAAGATTTAGAATTATCTAACAAACGCATACAAGAACACCTTGAAGGAAAATCCCGCATCTATGATGTAGAAGCCCGAATGAAACACAGAAATGGAAATTGGGTATGGGTTCACGACAAAGGAAAAGTAGTTTCTTGGACAGAAGATGGTAAACCAGAATGGATGGTTGGATCACACCAAGAGATTACTGATCGTGTTTTAGCGAGGGAACAAAATAGAAGGTTTGTCGACCAGGCTCCTATTGCAATTGCCATGTTTAACAAAAACATTGAATATTTAGCAGCTTCTCAAAAATGGATTTCAGATTACAACATCCAGGATGAAGATATTATCGGTAAATCTCATTATGAAATATTTCCTGAAATTGGAGATGACTGGAAACGCGATCACCAACTTGCACTGCAAGGGCAAACACTCAAGAGTGACGGTGAATTATTTCGACGTGCAGATGGAAGTGAGCAATGGATAAAATGGGAACTAAAACCTTGGTATTTTAAAGACAAAGAAATTGGAGGTATTACCATGTACTCCCAAGATATCACTGTAGCCAAAAAAGCAGAGGAAAAACTACGAATCTCAGAAGAGACATTTAGAAATAATTTTGAAAATGCCGCGATAGGAATGGCCATTGTTTTACCCGATGGAACCTTTTCTAAAGTAAACAATAGTTTTAGTGAAATGCTGGGTTACGAGCGTTCCGTGCTCGAAAAACTCACTTTTCAAGAAATCACATACCCCGACGATTTAAACAAAGATTTAGTATTACTCAAAGAGGTCGTTAACAACCAGAGAGATTCTTACCAGATGGAGAAAAGGTACTTCCATAAAAATGGTAAAATTGTTAATGCCGTTCTTTCTGTTTCTGTGGTGAGAAAAGCAGATAAATCTCCACTATATTTCATTTCCCAAATTACAGATATCACTCCTCGTGTAGCTGCGCAAGTCAGCTTAAAAAATACGCTTTCAAAACTTGAAAGTATAGTAAATGGTAGTACTCAAGTAAGTATTATAGGAACAGATGCAAAAGGTGTGATTAACCTTTTTAATATTGGCGCGGAAAACCTTTTGGGCTACAAGAGCGAAGAAGTTCTGTATACGAATTCTCCTGAAATCATTCATAAGAATTCAGAAATTGAAGAGAGAAGTGTCGAACTCACTCGAAAATACAACAAGCCTGTTAATGGATTCGATGTATTTACCGTAGTAGCAAATGACGTAGGTTTTGAATCAAAAGAATGGACCTACGTTCGAAAAGATGGTTCTGAGTTTAAAGTTTTACTTACCGTAAACCCGATACGTGAAGATGACGTGATTATTGGATACGTTGGAATTGCAGTGGATATAAGTGAATTAAATGCGGCTCAAAATCAAATTAAATCTCTTCTTGAATTAAAACAGACGCAAAATGAAAGGTTCTCTAATTTTGCTTACATCGTATCGCATAACCTGAAAACCTATACCAATAATTTATCTGGACTAATCAATTTATTTGTTCGTCAAAATAAGGATGCTGGAAATAGTAAGGTATCTAAATTCCTAATACAATCCATTGAAGGATTATCTGAAACCGTTGAACACCTGAATGAAGTACTGACCATAAGTAGTGAAAACATCGACTACACCAACATAAAAATAGGGAGTGTATTAAAGAGCTCTATCGGTAATTTAGCACTGAATGCCGAAGAGGCTAATGTGGAGATAATAAATAACTTAACAGAAGATTATCAAGTCAAAGGTATTAATGCTTATGTAGAAAGTGTCTTCTTTAACTTCATTTCTAACGCCATTAAATATAGGGATGAAAAAAAGGATAGCTTTGTAGAAATTTCTGCTGAAGAAACCGAGAAGTATATCTGCATTAAATTCAAAGATAACGGACTAGGAATCAATCTAGAAAAACACAAAAACAAGCTATTTGGAATGTATAACACCTTCCATAAACACGACGAAGCAAGAGGTATAGGATTGTTTATTACGCACAATCAAGTCGAAGCAATGAAGGGGAAAATTGATGTTGAAAGTGAGATTGGCAAAGGAACGAACTTTAAGGTTTACCTTCAGAAAGTCTAAAATTCCTTCTCCAAAGTAAAAACATCATAGCACCGACTCCATAACTCGCAACATCCCAATAATCTTGCGTATACACTTTTGGATTTTGATGAGGTAATACCCACTCAAAAAGTAAGCTACAACACGCCCAACTAAAGATTACTTGAACTACTGTTAACTCCAAGTCCTGTCCTTTCATCCACCGAATCAATTGTAAAGCAAAGCCATTGATAAGGAATAAACAGATAAAATCAGAAAAGTAATTTCTTATAAATACTGGAAGATCATAACCCAAATGCTTAAGCATGTAGTAAAGCAGATAAGCTATGCACCAGAATACAAAGAAAGGCTGCTTAATGATACTCATGCAGAAGCTGCAATTGCGAGGTACAACATAAAAACTACGAGTCCCACATAAATCCCCCAAATTCCCATTACGATATAATATAATAAACGAACAAAAGGATTTTTAGAATTGCGAGATTTCTCAAAGAAAACTGCGAGTTTCCCTGGAGGCTTAGGTTTTTGAATTCCGTGTTTTGCGATATACTTTTCTTCTCGAATAATTTGCTCATTCAATAGATTTCCACAATGCTCGCAATTGAATTCATCAGTAGACCATTGCTTGCATGATTTACACAAAACCTGTTTCATTCTCCCTTAAATTTTATGCAACTAAAATACACATTATACCACTATATCAGTATCAATACTAAGGTATTCTTAGGGCCAAATCACTCGTAATTTTATTTAGATTCATTCTAAATACCTAGCTTTAGGTATTGCACAAGCCATGCTCCCTCACTTCCTTTGTAGCAAAATTGCTGCACACAATGTTACGATTATCTGGACTTATTATTTCTATCATTTTTAGCTCCTCACTTTGGGCGCAAGAAGCATTTGTACAAGGTAAAGTTTTGGCCCATGGTATATCAATAGAAAATGCAAAGGTCAATTTTGGAAATGGTAAAGGTGCTTATACCGATTCGTTAGGTGTTTTTATTCTAAACAATTTACAAAAAGGAACCTATACCGTGCAGGTAAGTGCATTTGGTTTCGAAAGCTATACCACTCAAGTAAATATTTTCAAAGACACCAATTATTTAAAAAGTATCCCTCTTACTCCTATCCAAGAAATGGAGGGTGTTACCGTGTCCGCTGAGACAGACAATCAAAAGGTACAGGAAGAAGCATTCAATGTTACGGCTATAGATCTAAAACCCGTACAAAACCTCAACCTCAACGTAAATGACGTGCTAGATGGAACACCCGGAATACGCGTAAGGGAATCTGGAGGTACCGGGGCTAACTTTAGTTTTTCTTTGAATGGTTTTACCGGAAAACAAGTCAGGTTTTTTATTGATGGTCTACCTACTGATTATTTAGGTCAAGCCTTTGGTTTAAACATTGTTCCCATCAATTTATTAGACAGAATCGAAGTGTATAAAGGTGTGGTGCCCGTTCGCTTAGGTGCAGATGTTTTAGGAGGCGCAGTGAATATTGTCACTAAAAACATCAGCAAAGATTTTGTCGACGCCAGCTACAGCTTAGGATCATTTAACACGCACAAGGCAGCGGTAGTTGCCCGACACACCTCGAAGAAAAATTTCTTAATCAACACCAGTGCCTTCTACACTTTCTCAGAAAACAACTATTTCATGGATGCCTATTTGGCCAATCCTCAAACTGGAGCAATTGACAAAGACCCAACGCGTATTCGTAGATTTAATGATGCATTTAGAAGTACCACTGCTCTCTTGGAAATGGGAGTAGTCAATAAAAATTTCGCTGATAGACTTCTACTGGGCTTTATAGCCTCTGAAACCTACAAAGAAGTACAACAAGGGGCAAACATGACCAAAGTAGCCGGACATGTATTTACAAAAGAACACACCTTCATTCCCACCTTAAAATACGCCAAAGATGATTTGTTTACCAAAGGATTAGACATCAAAGTATCTGCCATATACAGCGAAAGACAAGCGATTACAGTGGACACAAGTTCACGGGTATATGATTGGAGAGGTAATTACACCGAAAAAGATTTTTCGGCAACATCCGGAGAGTTGAATTGGTATAAAAGCTACTTTACTTTCAACGACAAGGCAAGTTTGGTTACCACTACGCTCGATTATGCACTAAATAAAAAGCACAGTTTTACTTTCAACAATACCTTTTCTTGGTTTCAAAGGCAGGGAGAAGATACCCTAAGTTACAGTGAGGTACCTTTCAGTAACCCTAATATCCTGCAAAAGAATTTTATGGGACTCTCTTATAAACTCAAGCTTTTAGAGGGTAAATGGGAAAGTACCGCATTTATCAAACACTTTAGTTTCCGCTCCATTCTATACCTAGAACCCGATTCAGAATACGAAGACTTCATACGAACAGATGCCCAACAAAATAACACAGGATACGGAGCTGCAACCACCTATCATTTAAAGAAAAACCTGCAGTTAAAAGCGTCTTATGAAAACGCTTACCGACTACCTGAAGGCTATGAGATTTTCGGTGATGGGCTTTTACTCAAAAGGAATTATGAATTATTAGCAGAACAGTCTCAAAATTTCAATTTGAGCTTAGGTGGAAGTAAGAGAATCAAAGCTCATAAATTCCAAGGTGAATTTGGCTTCATTTATAGGTTACCCCAAAACATGATTCGTCTTGTGGCAGTGGGAATAGCCTCTAAATATCAAAATTTATTAAGTACTGAGGTGACAGGATATGAAGTTGCATTTAAATACACCTACAAAAAACGTATACATGTTGAGTTAAACACTACCTACCAAAACATGATTAACACCAACCAATTCTTTGGTGGTTATGACGACCCCTTGTACTTAGACAGAATTCCAAACATTCCCTACTTCTTTGGAAATGGAAGTATCACTGTTAACTCAAAGGAATTTGGTGAGCAGAAAAACAAAATAAGTGTTCGTTGGCACACACTTTTTGTAGAGGAGTTCTATTTAAAATGGCCCAGTCAAGGAAGCACAGCATTTAAAAACATTATCCCCCGTCAAATCGCTCATAACTTGGCCATTACTTATAAGGGGGGAAAGGGAAAATACAACCTCACTTTTTCGTGCAACAATATTCTAGACAGCCAGCTGTATGACAACTTTAAAATTCAAAAACCAGGAAGGAATTTCAACCTCAAGTTGAGATATTTTATCACAAAAAAATAAATACCAACAAATGAAAAACACAATTAAAATTGGTGCATTTACGCTAATAACGATGAGCATGTTTGCTTGTAAAAAGGAAGACCCAAAACCAGCTAACGGAGACGATAATGAAAACAAAGATGGTTACGTTGTTGGTCTTAGAAGTGCAGACGGATCTGCTGATTTTTTGGTGAGTACACAAAGTATTAAAGAAGGCAACATTACCTCAACGGGTATGGGAATAGAACAAACGGGTTGGTGTTATTTTGCGGCTACAAATGATACTTACTTTGCTTTTAACTACACCGAAAATTTTGCAACGGGTTATACAGTAGAAAACGGTATGTTCACAGAAAAAGGTCAGTTTGTTTTCGAACGCGTAGACCTTATGGAATACGATGAAGAAAGAGATGTTTTATTCGGAATTGGAGCTCCTTGGGGAGGTGGCGCATTTGATTGTAACTTCCAGACCATAGACCCTTCAAGTGTATCTATTACCAATAGTATTAATCATACGATATATGCACCTATGCATAACGGTGCTCAAATCAATGTATGGCCCAATGATGTATTATTAAAAGATGGTAAAGCCTACATCCCTTTCTACCCGCTTATTGGTGACACCTGGGAAACTCCTATCACAGACACTGCTTATGTTGCTGTTTACAGTTACCCAGATATGACCTTGGAAAAAGTTATTAAAGATGCTAGATCTACACCTATCGGATACTATGGAAACCAACCTGCAATAATGGAAGCTGAAAACGGAGATATTTATGCCTTGGCTACAGCATCTTACGCAGCTGGTTATACACAAGTTGACAATCCTTCAGGGGTATTAAAAATTAACGCTACAACGGATGAATTTGATCCTTCTTTCTTTATGAATATTGAAGACGATCACGGATACAGAGTAATGACGGGAGAATATGCTGGAAATGGTAAAATTGTAGCACGTGTAATTGATGTAGCTACCGATGACGCAAGTGGTGTTGGTTCCTGGGCTGGATTTACCACAGAAAACCCTATTTGTAAAATTGCAATCATCGATGTAAACAACGAAACTTTCGAAATTGTAAATGATATTCCTTTACACGGTGGTCAATACAAAACTCCTTTCTTTAAAGAAGATGGAAAAGTAATGATATCCATTAATGATGGAACCACAGCTGCAGTATACACAGTTGATGCAAATACAGCAACTGCAATAAAAGGCGCCAACATTGAAGGAGGACAGTTACAAGGTATCTTTAAATATTAATCTTTCCTACCCTTTAATTTTAATTCAAAAAATCCCGTTTCAATGAAGGAGCGGGATTTTTTATACATCATTTCCAAGCTCCACAAATACACATACTTCTTTTTAACCGCTCTTTACAGGCAACCCTACC
>NZ_JBVCPV010000170.1:0-6593 GCF_057456495.1 Lishizhenia sp.
GAATAACAGAAGGTATTGAGTACTTTTTTGCCTTTACAATAGTTCGCTAATAACTTTCTATTGTTACGTTGATCGATAAAGAACCCTGTTTTTTGTCCAGAAATCCAATTGATAGAAAAGGGAATTCCGTTCTCCTTAGCGATATGTGGAACGGCAACATCTCCGAACAAATATTCATTTTCCACGTCTACTCGGTTGGGTAGCGTTTCTTTACATTTCGAATAAACAGCTTTTAAATCATCTCCCAAAGCTACTTTTAAAGCTTCTACGATATTTTCTGCCGATAAATACATCCCTACTGCGTGTGCCTGGAAAATTGCCACACCGTTGTAGTAGTCGATAATTAGTCCTGGAAGGTTGTCTCCTTCACCGTGTACCAATCTACAAATTTGGTTGTCTTCTGAAATTAAACCTTGCGTACGGCGCAGTTCTACGGCATTTTTAATACGCTGGTTCCAAAACTCTTGATTGATTTCAAGGTCTTCAAAACTTAATACACGCACAGCGATAGAACCCGGTTGAAAATGACCAATGGCCAAAAAGTTTTCGTAGGGATCTACACACCTTACCAATTCTCCGTCCTGGTATTCAGAAGTATCCGTTAATATGGCTCCTGAAAAAATCCATGGATGCTTTCGTTTAATGGCATCTAGTTTCGACTTGCGTATGGCGATATTTTTCATCTTTTCTTGCGTGTATGTGTTATGAGCCGACTAAAATAGAAATTGCCTTGCATCTGGCGCTGCTTTGCGCTTAAATCTTATGAAATAATCATCGTGAATTAAAAATATGTACAGTTATTTCTTTTCTTCCCTGTAATTAGAGGTAGAGAATGAAAGAAAGAAATTAACTTTGCTAGCACTAAGAGAAAATAATTAATTTAGAGATAAAATAGAAAGCATCCGTATGAAATTAAAGGCACATTTTTATTTGTTAAACATAGATTTTTCACCAGAATATGCAGAGGCACATCACAATGGAGATGAATCTGAAAACAATAGAAAGTATGAGTGGGAAGATGCATTAAGTTTAAAAAATGCAATAGCAAAACTTGATGTATTCGAAGGGGAGTATCCATTACAAGGAGAATTACCGAATGGTGAAGCCTTTAATGAAGCAGTGCCGAATATGACTTTATTCGAAGCCTTGGGAGAAGATGAAACCAGAACTTACTTTGCGGTTTCAAGCTCTATAATTGACCATTATACGATAGATGAAGAAGAGGATGCTAAAATCTTGAAAGTATACTTAAAGGATTACGAACCTTTGGCAAACCCTATACCGGGTGTGTATATTGCCTCGCAAGATTACCCTAAAAATTTGATCTTAGAATATGCTTAAAATTACCGATCTCTCATTTAGCTACCCCGACAATCCAGATACTTTTACTCGACTTAACATGAAGGTTGAGGAAGGTGAGGTTGCTGCAGTTGTAGGACCTTCAGGTTCTGGAAAATCTACTTTTTTACAATGTATAGGAGGTTTATTGCAGCCTAAGGAGGGGAAGATTAAAATAAACGGAGAAAAGGTACTCGGTCTTTTTGAACAATTAATTGCAGGGCATGATGAAATTGCTTTAGTGAATCAGGACTTTGCTTTAGATGACTATCATACTTCAGAAGAAAACATCCGAAATATCATATTAAATCTTCCCAAGCAACAACGCGATGAATTTGTACAAGAGTTGTTGGATTTATTAGACCTAAACTTGGTGGCCAAACAACAGGCTATCACATTATCAGGAGGGGAACGTCAGCGTTTATCATTGGCCAGAGCCTTGGCAAAAGAACCGAAGTTACTTTTGTTAGATGAACCTTTTTCTCACTTAGACATTCACTTGCGTCGTAAGGTTGGTCGCTACATTAAAAAGCTCTGTGAAATTCGTAAAATGAGTGTTATTTTAGTGACTCACGAAGGCGAAGAAGCATTGAGCTGGGCCGATACCCTTTACTTTTTCTACGATCATAAATTGAAAAAAAGGGGAGAGCCCATTACGGTTTATAATTCACCCAAAGATTACTTTGAAGCTTCTTTTTTTGGAGAATGTAATGTTGTTGAGGTGAAAGGAAAAAACTATTTCTTTAGGCCAAAAGCTTACAGTCTGGAAAAATCTGAAGAATTCAAAAATAAAATAGAAATAGCTTATCAATACGCTGATTTCAGAGGTGCTTATTTTGCAAATTACTTTCAGTGTGGAGAGGATGAAATTGTACTGTATTCTGAAAAAGATTTAAAAGAACTAAACACCTGTTATGTCTAAAGATCAAGTAAGGAAACTCAGTTGGAAAGAAATTTTCGAATTGAGTAAAACCAGTCTCAAAGAGTTTATTAATGCAGATAATTTTATGCATGGTGCTGCATTAGCTTACTACGCTATTTTTGCGCTGGTACCTATTGTTTACTTGGCTATTACCATTTTTGGAAGTGTAGTAGGAGAGGAAGTTATCTTGGAGATTATTAAAGATGTTCTTCAACAGAACATAGGAATCTCAGATGTAAGTGGAATCATGAATTTTGTTGAGGAGCTCAACATTGCCCAAGGAAATTTTGTGTTAAAAGTCGTGGGTATTGTAGTGTTGTTGTTTTCATCGACCGCATTGCTTAATGCCTTGCGTAATTCGATTAATAACTTCTTTGATATTACACCAAAAAAGAACATGAATTTCGTACTCCAAACCTTAATTTCTAGAGCTGTTAGTTTTGGAATATTGTCTTTGTTTGGGGTTTGTCTTATCGTTACTTATTTTACCCAAACCATTATTTTTTCTTTAACCGATCAGTTCATCGCATCGGGTAGTGGAATACGATCTGTATTTTATCTCATCGTAGAACATGGATCATTAATCTTGGTAAACGTTATTCTCTTTGCTTTCATTTTCAAATATCTACACGATGGTATTGTAAAATGGAAGTTAGCTTGGGGAGGGAGTTTGTTTACCTCTATACTACTTTATTTAGGTCACCTTTTGATTAAATTCTATTTGGTGAATTATTTTTTCGCTGCCAACGTAGGTTTCGCTGGCACGCTGATGGTAATTCTAACATGGATGTTTTATTCTTCTCAAATTATTTTCTTAGGTGCGAAATTCACTGCTGTTTATGCTAAAATGGTAGGTAAACCAATTGTTGCCAAATAATTAAGCGTTTCTCTGATGGGATTTTAATAGTTTATTTGTATCTTTGATTGAAATTCAGTCAATTATTCGCTAATAAACTCATCATGCATTTAGGTCAAAATCTTAAAATACTACGTAAACTTAAGAAACAATCACAAGAGGATATTTCTAAAAAGCTAGGTTTGACGCGCTCTACCTACAGTGGCTATGAGAACGGAGTGGCAGAGCCCGGTATTGAAACTTTGATTAATATTTCCAAGTACTTTCACATTCCACTTGACGATTTAATCAAAAAGGATTTTTCTAAAATGAATGAATCTGCTTTGAGCTCAGTGGAAAAAGGTTTGTACGCTGATGTTTCAGGGAAAAATTTGAGAGTATTAACTACAGTGTTGACTGCAGACAATGAAGAAATCATAGAAATGATTCCAGAAAAGGCTAGGGCTGGGTATACAACGGGGTATGCAGACCCAGATTACATAAAAGTGTTGCCTACGTTTTCTTTACCTTTTTTATCTAAAAATAGGAAATATAGGTCTTTCCCCATTCAGGGAGATAGCATGCCTCCTGTTGGACCAGGTTCATTTGTTGTGGCCGAGTTTATCCAAAACTGGGCTACTATAAAGTCAGGAACTCCATGTATCGTCGTAACCAAAGATGATGGAATTGTGTTTAAAATTGTAAACAATCATTTGGAAGAAAAACAATCTTACCAATTGTGTTCTACCAATTTAAATTATGACCCATATTACGTTCACGTGAATCAAATTGTGGAAATGTGGAAATTCGTGAACTACATATCTCCAGAATTACCAGATGTAAAATTAGAAGAAGGGGAGCTGTTGGCAACGATGAAACACTTACAGGCTGAAATACATGAATTGAAAAACACTTTAAAGCGATAGCATAAATTAAGCTGCTCAATTGGCGCCCTTCTGAGTAATGGCAAAGTAAGTTGAGAGCCAAACATTTGAATATAAAAAAGCCCCGAGTTTTCTCGGGGCTTTTTCATGCGTTGAATATTTTATTTTTTCTCTCTGTAATTAGCCATGGTGTATGCTAATCCAACTCCTATCACTTGTTTAAATTGAGTTCTAGGTCCAGAGTTTCCATTTTTATCTCTAATCGTAATGTCATCATCATATATTAAGTTCGCCTGAACTGAGGCTGAGAACCAAGAATTCACCTTAAAGGTTATAATTGCCTCTGCATTTACATCAATGTTTTGCGGGTTATTCATGTAGTTAGAGAATAGTTCAAGTCTTGACTTCAACTGTATATTTTCCATCAATTCTTTGTTGTAAAGAATTCTTGCATAAGATCCCAGTTCAAATCTAAACTGTTCTCCTGGTGTAATCAATAAACCATTGATATCAAATAAGCCCGGTTCTACACCAAATGCACCTGCATTGGCCAATCTTTGGTCGCGTACAAAGGTCATTTTAGAAGATACTGGCGAAACAAATACATTGAATTTATCATTGGGAGCATATTCAATCCCCAGTGATAGGTTCACGTATCCTGGAGCCATGAATGTAGAAGAGTATAAAGAGTCTGTTGCAGCAGTAAAACCGTTTAAGGTTTGTGTTTTAAAGCCTCCCAAAATCGTAATGTACCATGGGTCTTTTAAACCATAGCCAAAGTTGGTCTGGAAGTCGATAACGTCATCTGTTTTTTGCAGCATATCTCCCTCTACATCATCCAAATATTGAATTCCACCTAAGGCAAAATTTAAACGATTATCCCATTTGATCTTATCTTTTTTATAATTGGCTTGGAGATTGGCGAATCCTAACCCCGATAAGTTATTTCTACCGCCAGCAGCCCAATTTGTAAAAGATGATTGTGTCAAGTTCAGCCCAAATAAAGATTTTAATTTCCAATCTGGATTCAACGGTTTTTGAACAGTGTCATTTTCTGCACCAAATGCGCCTAGCGCAAATGCAAACACTGCTGTAAGTGTAAAAAGTTTATTCATAATCTTCGTTTTATCTTTCAAAAATGCCAATTTTTCTTCAACATTTGACATGCTATGCATAGTATTTATTAATAGAGGGTAGTGCATAAAGTGCCTCTTTGTCGATAACTTACGCGTATTTTACTTAGGGGTACCATTTAGTTTTATTATTTTCGCAAAAATCGAAATTAAAAAACATGAAAGAAGTATATATTGTTTCGGCGGTAAGAACGCCAATGGGAAGCTTCCTTGGAGCTTTATCTAGTGTTCCAGCAACACAATTAGGAGCAACAGCTATTAAAGGTGCTTTAGACAAAGGTGGTGTAGCCAAAGAATTGATTGATGAAGTATTTATGGGTAACGTATTACAAGCAAACTTAGGTCAGGCACCTGCACGTCAAGCGGCAATGGGAGCTGGTTTAGGTGAAAACGTTCCTTGTACTACAGTGAACAAAGTATGTTCTTCTGGAATGAAATCGGTTAGCCTTGCAGCGCAAAGTATTATTGCGGGTGACAACCACATCGTTGTTGCTGGTGGTATGGAGAACATGAGTTCAGTTCCTCACTACGTTCAAGGTAGATCTGCTACAAAATTAGGAGATATCAAAATGGTAGACGGAATGGTTAAAGACGGTTTAACAGACGTTTACAACAATACTCACATGGGGAACTGTGCAGAGAAATGTGCAGCTGAGCACAACTTCTCAAGAGAAGAGCAAGATGCTTTCGCAGTTGCTTCTTACGAAAAAGCGGCTAAAGCATGGTCAGAAGGTAAATTTGCTGACGAAATCGTTCCTGTAGAAGTTCCACAAAGAAGAGGTGACGCTATCATCGTTGCTGAAGATGAGGAATACAAGAACGTAAAAATGGATAAAATCGCTAGCTTGCGTCCAGCTTTCCAAAAAGACGGAACAGTAACTGCAGCTAACGCTTCTACATTAAATGACGGAGCTTCTTGTTTAATCTTAGCTTCTAAAGAGGCGGTTGAAAAGCACGGATTGAAGCCGATCGCAAAAATCGTTGCTTACGCAGATGCAGCACAAGAGCCAGAATGGTTTACAACTGCTCCAGCAAAAGCATTGCCTATCGCATTAGGAAAAGCAGGTTTATCTAACGATGATGTTGATTTCTGGGAATTAAACGAAGCTTTCTCTGTAGTAGGTTTAGCAAACACTAAAATCTTAGGAATTGATGCAAACAAGGTTGACGTGAACGGTGGTGCGGTTGCTTTAGGTCACCCACTTGGTTCTTCAGGATCTCGTATCTTGGTTACTTTGATCAATGTATTGAAACAAAACAATGGTAAAATTGGAGCTGCTGGTATCTGTAACGGTGGTGGTGGTGCTTCTGCAATGGTGATTGAAAATATCGCTTAAGAAGTAATTCAATAAAATATATTAAAGGGGAAGGAGCTTTAGGTTCTTTCCCTTTTTTTTGGGCATTTATTTTTTTGGCCTCCGTATACTACGGCCATAAAAATACCGCGTCATCCCCTCCAAGGCTTCGTTTTTCACCTACAA
>NZ_JBVCPV010000171.1:0-6591 GCF_057456495.1 Lishizhenia sp.
CAATCCAACATTCGAGTTGTTTAATCAATGTATCATTTAATTTAGGTCCTCCCGAAGGCATAGGAGCAACTCCACCTTCGTGTTTTATGGTTTGAAGTGCGTCTTCCGCAGAATTAACGATTTGATTATAATTTTCAAATACATATCCATTCTGAGCAGTCGATTGATCATGACAACCTGTAGTAGAACAATTGTTCATAAACAAAGGTTGTATTTGAGAAGAGAAATAAACTGTATCCTCACATCCTGGAGGGAAAGTTTTCATGGGTTGTGTTCTGTTTTTAGCACAACCTACCATTAACATTAATCCTACACCTAATATGCCTATATATCTTAACATTTTTAATATTTAAAAGTTCGAGAAATACCAAATCCAAATCGAAATTCACCTTCTCTCCATTGAGATTCAGTATTCGCTATGTATTGTAATTCTCCCATTCCTTTAGCATTCGTAAAATTGAAATGAAAGCAATGCCCATTCGTCTTCCACTCTAAAGCGAAGCCAAGACTATTGGTGTTAGACGCATTCCTTTCCATAGTGTTGCCAATCCCGTAGAAATATTCGGCGATAAGTCCCAAACCTTTCGTCAACTTTAAATTAGCCGCCCCTCCTACAGAAAACAATGCGTTATTGTC
This sequence comes from Lishizhenia sp., assembly GCF_057456495.1. Taxonomy (NCBI): domain Bacteria; kingdom Pseudomonadati; phylum Bacteroidota; class Flavobacteriia; order Flavobacteriales; family Crocinitomicaceae; genus Lishizhenia; species Lishizhenia sp. The sequence continues at coordinate 637 of NZ_JBVCPV010000171.1, forward strand.
TTTTGCCAAAACATAATTTCTGTAAACATAAGTAGGTAGAACTGCGAAGCTTAAACGTTCGTTTAATTTATGGGTAATCACCAATTGAGAAGCATATGAAAACCTGTCTACTTGAGTAGGAAAAGAATTCACTTGCGTCAAATTTGTTGTTGCTTGCTGATAGGTATAATACATTGTTCCTGTAATTGCCATAGAAACAGGTGTACTCAAATCTTTGGTTTGCTCTAACAATAAATATTTAGTGCCAGCATCTATCAAAGACCTGTAAGGTTGGTTTGCCCCCTTAGAACGAGCTATACCTACCATCCATTTATCACTGAGTCCAAAATCAAACCCGAAGCGAATATCCGCAGCGTTATCGAAACCAAACCCGGTTTGCACACCTCCTTGCTCTCCTGCTATATCACCAAACCTATGCTCTATGATATATCTGAATTCTCGTTTTTTCAAAGTCTTGGTGCTATGTGCATTCACAATTTTAAAAGCATTGAAAGTTTCGCTTTCTTTTTCCTGTGCAAATCCATTGGATAAGACAAAAACACTTGTAAGAACTAAACCAATTATCTTCTTCATCTTTCTCATTATACTGCTGCCAATTCTTTAATGTATGCCACCAAATCTTCCAATTGTTGATTGCTCATTTTTTCTTCAGGATATAGGGGCATATATTGTTTTCTACCTGCAATAGGATAAGTTCCATATCTTATAATCTGATACAAGGACTTATCTGTGTAGTTGTTTATATTTCTCCAAAACATTTGAGCGTCTAACTTATCGTGGTCTAAATCCAAGTAAGTTACGCGTGCGTTGTCATGACAATGCAAACAACTCTTTTCATAAATCAGTTTTCCATTTTCCGCATTCCCATTTTCTCCATATCCCCTTTTATTAACATCCATGGCCGGTAAAAACGTAGCGATATATGATTGCGTAAATTTGGAGCGTACTTTCTTTAAAATTGCTTCTTTTTGGTCGGAAGATAAACGCTCTAAATTTTCTAAAGCACTCAACTCTTGGTGAGATAGCTTGAGGTCTTTAAGCTTTAACTCTGTACTTTTGAAGTAGTGCATGATTGCATCTAACTCCCAATCTTCTAGATACCTTCCACTTGAACAGTATTTTGCACACAATTGAACAGCATTCTCTAATGTATCGCGCGCATCGTTTACTAATTCACCATACTTCTTTACATAATCCTTGGTATAGAACTGCTTTCTATTATAAATTCCATAAAAACTAGAAGCAGGTAAAAAAGGTAAATTGTGTTCTGTTGTATACACCAATTTATCTTCGGGGCTATGTTCTGTTAAAGAAGAATACTCCTGTTCTAAATTGTGGCAATCTGTACAAACAAAATAAGAAGAAACTAATTTTCCTTTATAACCTTTATACTCCGCTTTACCTTCTGTAATAATGGTGTATCCAATTTTAGCCAATACGGTATCCACCTCCCTAATAGGATTGCGTACACTTCCATCAAGTTGGTGCTCAACTTCCGCTAAGGATAGAGCAGATATCTTACTGGTATCGTGCTTCTTTACAAAAGCTAATAGTCCCGTAATTAAAAGTAAAACTGTTCCTCCAACAATTTTTTTCCACATAAAACAAAGGCGTTTTTTTTCGCTTCTAGGATATTAACGCAAACTGAATGCAAATGGATGCACGAACTACATTTTTCTTTCTAAGATTGATAAATACATTACATCTAATTCGATAAGCTCAATGATTAATTACTCCTCACCGAAAAATTGGGAAGCCATTGTGGTAAATAAAATCTTCTGCTTATTTTCGAACAAAAATTCAAAAGATCATGTTTGGAGGAGATATGTTTGGAAAGTTGCAAGAAATGCAACAAAAGGCAGAAGAGTCTAAGAAAAAATTAGATCAAATTTCTGTTCAAGGAGAAGCAGGAGGAAACCTGATTGTAGTAGAGTTAACAGGGAATAGAACCATGAAATCTTTAACCATTAACACGGAGTTGGATCAAATGGATAAAGAAGATTTGGAAGATTTACTAACGGTTGCCTTCAATCGCGCGTTAGAGGCTGCAGAAGAAGTTAATCAAAAAGAAATGCAGAACTCTGCAAAAGGATTATTCCCTGGACTATAATACATGAAAGCAAATAAAGCGGAGCTTAGAGCTCATTTTAAAGAAGAAAGGAAAAAAATTTCTCCCAAACGCTTACAAAAAGCATCGGAAGAGATTTGCCATTCAGTTCTTAAAAACTTTCAATTAGAAAATAAACTGTGTAGTATTTTCTTACCTATAGAAAGACAAAAAGAACTCAATACTTACCAAATATTAGAGCGAGCCGTAAATATTGGGGCAAAGTTCACACTGCCGGTGAGTAACTTTAAAACGGGTGAGCTTTCGCATGTACTTTATACCAACGACACAAGCTTGGAAATTAATCCCTACGGGATACCCGAACCCGTTAAAGGAAAAAAAATAGCACCGGATAAACACGATATTGTATTTGTTCCATTATTAGCGGCTGACAAACTTGGTAATCGCGTGGGGTATGGAAAAGGTTTCTATGATAGGTTCTTAAGTAAATGTAAGTCTGACTGTATCTTTATAGGCCTTAACTTTTTTGAACCTATAGACGAAATTGAAGATGTTTTTGAGGGAGATAAAAAGCTCAACTACCTTATTACTCCAGAAAAATTAATTCGATTTTGAGTTCAGGCAATCAAGGAAAATATCATTTACTCATTATAGCATTTATCCCCTTCGTAATGTTGGGGTTTTTACTTTTTGAAAACTTGCTGTGGGGATTTTTAATTTTAGCCATTGCGCTGCTCACCTTTTTTCTAGTTTTAAAAAAGACCAAGTAATCAACGTAACTTTTTCAATTGAATTTCAGTACCTTATAATGCGTACTGATTATGAAAATTAACACGTACATATTCTCTGTACTTGCACTGCTACTCTTTTCTTCCTACAATACTGTAGATAAGGAAGTTCGGTTCGGTGTTAAAGTTGGTGCGTTCCCTACTGGTAAAATTCAAAGCTATGCCATTTTCAGAGATCGAATAAATGGAGTGGCTATTTCTTATTTACCAGACGAAGCGGCTTTTTTAAAATATCTCACTGGCACCTGGCCCCTACCCGGAGAAGGTTACAGAAATTACTTGGAAGAGAATAATATAATTCACTTTAAAATATACCACTACCCCACCGATGATTCGGTATGGTATTGTCCCGCTTTAGACTCTTTATGGAAACTTCGTTTTGCCATACATCCTTTGGACAAGTCCAAGGCCAATGGTTGGAGCAACGGCATCATTAAACCATCCTTAAAACAATACGAATTTCTCGGTAAAAACTACAACATCAGAAATTTTGAAGGAAGCTATTTTATTGACTCTAACTTTTTCAATATACTAAGAGATGTAACGAACCCTGTTTGGGTAAATTACTACAAATCATTGTATTGACACCCGTCTTATTTTGAGAATCTCCCAAAGGAGATAAATAAAAACAATACCATATTCCGTCCACTTCAATGTAGTGGCTATCCATGGACTCTCAAAGGCATAGAAACCATAACTTAGTATCACCACAAAACTCCAAATCACCACAAAATTGAACTTGCTAAACATTCCTAAAAACAAGGGAATACTTAAGTACCAAGGATGTACCGTTGAACTCAGGAGCAGATATATAAAATAACCCGCCATCATGTAGTAGAGTATTTCCACAGATGTGTTAACGGGTCTTTTCAATGCCATAACTATGATTAAACCGAGTGTTAGCATAGAAAGGGCTGGTCCTACAATGTATACCGTTTCCCAGGTAAATAAAGGGTAAAATAAACTAGATGCCGTACTGTATAGAGATGAATTAAATTCAAAATTTGAAAAATACAAACTCAAACTCTCTGCAAAATTTTCGTAATAAGGAGGCCATAAGAGGAGATGCGTAAACAAGTGCACCCCTACAAGGGTGTAGAAATAAAAGAGTACCGTATGCCTGATACTCAATTGCTTGTAAATAAAAGGCAATAATAAAAGTGGTGTTAATTTCACATTAATCGCTAAGGCAAAAAACAACGCACTTAAAAACATACGATCGCGCAATAAATAGAAAAGTCCCGGTGCAAAAAATGCAATCATCACACCTTCAAAATGGAGGTTTATGATCAATTCTAAGAGCACAAATGGATTTAAAAAAAAGAGACTTGCAAGTTTGGGCGACCTGTCGAATTGCAACAACATTTTTACAGTAAAATGATGGGCAAATAACAAACTTAAAATGATGAGTATGCGCATCATCACCATGTTGAACCAAACATCTTTTGAAAACAGATTAGCTGCCGCAAAGTAAAACTGATTGATACTCGGGTAGCAAGAATAATTTTCTTTTGACAATTGCGTAATTCCAGCATATAACTCCTGATAATAAGCATCGTTGGCAAAACGACTCATTTCCATCAATGCCTCTGGCGTGTGGGCATAAGGATTTATTCCGTCGAGTATCAACCTTCCATCCCATAAAAACCTGAAATAATCGGGAGATAAACCAGGAAGAAAGGGAAGAACAATTATAGCACTGATAAAAACAGTGATTTTAAGCTCTCTCGGTGAGAACATCTTTCGCTTAAAATAGATACCTAAATAAAACGCAAAGGCGAAAGTGTAACTCGAGAAAGTGGTAATAAAATTATCCTGCTGGGCATATCGACCTAAGCCAAGTACAGCTACAAAATAGCCCAAGACCCAAAACCACTTTTTCCATTGCATATTAGCGTTGTTTCAATTCAGAAAATCCATAGAAGAATACTGCTCCATACCCCAATGTCAACATTATATGAAAAGGAAGTATAGCATATGCCTCTGTATATATATGATATACGGTAGAAAGACCAAAAAGGATAAACATAAGGAACTCAAAAACCATAGGAAGACTCATTTTCTTCTTATCGTACTTGTTTGTCTTACTATCATTTTTCAGCGTAACATTGAATTTTGGCGTACGCACAAAAGAGCTTTTAATGCCCAAATACCCCTCAAAAACGGCGATAGAATTGTTAATACTCAACCCTGCAGAAACAGTCAAAAACTGAACAAAGCGAACGGTAAACCTTAAAAAAGAAGGCAAAAATTGTTCACTTTTATCCCTGTAGCTCACCCAGTAATAATAAAACAAAAACAAGGTGGAAGAAATAAAAACGGCGCTTAAATCAAATACCCAATCGAACTTTGAAAAACTATCCTGTATTGTCATTAAGGGTAAGCTCAAAAGCGAGAGTAACAACAATACCACAAAAACTGAGGAATTGAACAAATGAAACAAACCATGAAGTCTATGACCTCTTTCTAATCCTTCTGTTTTACGTAAAAGAGCATTGTTTTTCACAAAACATTCAGCTCCACCTTTCATCCAGCGGTGTTGCTGACTCTTTAATGCACTCATCGTAATCGGCAACTCCGCAGGAGCAATAACATCCTCTAAGTAGACAAATTTCCAGCCTTTTACTTGGGCCCTGTAACTTAAATCTAAATCTTCTGTTAAGGTATCGTGTTGCCATCCACCAGCATCTTCAATACAGGATTTGCGCCATACCCCCCCGGTACCATTAAAATTAATATAGTGTCCTTGTACATTCCTTCCTACTTGCTCCACACTAAAGTGAGCGTTTAAACCGAAGGCTTGCAGTTCTGTTAGCAAAGAATAGTCCTTGTTGAGATGTCCCCAACGTGTTTGCACCACACCGACATCCTGCTTTTTAAAATGACCTATGGTTTGTTTTAAGAAATCGCTATGGGGTAAAAAGTCAACATCAAAAATGGCAATGAATTCTCCCTTACATGCTTCCATCGCATCATCTAGAGCTACACAATACATGCCGATTCGAGTTCGATTGCAGTTATAGTAGCGTCCCCAACAACACTTGTAGGTTCGGGCGTATTCTTTTCCATGCTGCATGAACCGAATTACTTCTTCTCCCC
>NZ_JBVCPV010000172.1:0-6547 GCF_057456495.1 Lishizhenia sp.
CTCCCCTTCATTTTCAATTTCTCGTAACTGATCCTGGATTAATTCTAAACGTTTATTAATGAAATTACTCGTGTTCTCTGCTACCTCATTTTTATCTGCGATAGCATTTTTACGGTGCTGTTTAATAACCTCATTTAAGATATCATTGTTCTTTTTGATTACTTCTCCTTGAATAGAAATGTTTAGAATATCTGCATCCTTATTTACAGCTGAAACATTAAGTTGGGATTTCAAATCAGTAACAACTTTCTCCACAGGAGCTATTCGAAGGATAAATCGTCGGCCTATCATCTCAGAAGAGAACTCCTCTGTTTTTAATACACGAACTTGCCCTATCCCTATATCTCTCCAAGAATTAAATTGAGCCTTTACAGGTTTCAACTCCGTTTCGCCTTCCCCTTTTAATTCAAAAGTTGCATCAGCGACCAATCGGAGTTCAAACTCTTTTGTTTTCGTAAAAGAAGTACTATCATTCACTTTAAAATCAAAGTAAACTGGAGATTTATCATATAGCTCTGCTCGCTCTAAACCTGACCTATCTCCTACGGCTACAACACTTTTATTGATTTGTAGGTTGCGTACTACTTTTTCCAATATACTACGCGACTTGTATATCTCTATTTCGTTTTCTAAACTACCCGAACCTCCTCCAAAACCGAGTTCCTTCATCATGTCCATTTCAGAGAAACCAGACCCCGCTTTATCATCTTTGATTAATACTGTAGCTTTCGACGCAAAAGTTGGATTTGTATACCTTAAATAAACATAGGCAATTCCTATACAAAAGACTATAGATAGTAGAATCCACCTCCAATGAAATAGATAACGCTCTAATATATCTTTGATGTTTATTCCTTCTTCTGAAGAGATATCATGTACATCCGTGTTATTCATATTACTGATTACTTAAAATGGTGATGGAATAAATTGAAGAAACAATAACAGAAATTATGGAAACAAAAACACCACTGTTATTTCTGAAAAAGGTTGACTCCGTCCTTGCTGATAAATTTGGTTCTACGTAAACGACATCGTTCTGCTTTAAATAATAAACAGGAGATGTAAACAACTCTTTTGATGTTAAATCTACCCTATATTCAAATCTTACACCATTTTGCTCGCGAATTACCAAAACATTCTTGCGTAATCCTGTTATTTCCAAATCTCCTGCTAAACCTACTGCTTCTAAAAGCGTAATTCTTTCATTAGGAATTTTAAAGGTACCGGGTCGTGAAACTTCCCCCAGAACTGTAATTTTAAAATTTTCGATTTGTAATTGAACTACTGGATTATTTATATACGCTGCAATCTCTTTCTCCAAAAATGCTACCGCTGCTGAACGCTCTAAACCAGCCATTTGTATTTTCCCCAAAACAGGGAAGTTGATATACCCTTCTTTATCAATTAAGTAACCTAAACGAGCCGGATTACCAATTGTATATCCATTATTTTGTGACTGAACAACCCCTTGAGAAGGAAAATTAAACTGTAGTGCTTGTTCTGGATCATCAGCGGTTACCACAATGGAAATGATATCATCCACCTCCAAATGTGTTTCATAATTCGCTGCTAAACTATCAATTGCTTCTCCTTGAAAATAGACTACTTTTTCCTTCGTCTTACAACTAAATACCATAGGAAATATTAATCCTACTAATAAAAGCTTTAAAAGTGCACGTGTCATTGTGGTGTGGTACATTTGTTTGAATCTGCGAAAATAAGGATAATATCAAGACATTCTTAGCTTTTCTTACGCATTTTCACTTTTACGCGCATCGCTTCCCTGTTTTTATTAATCAAGAAAAAATAAACTACCGCTGCTACACACAGAACACTCGTTCCTAAGAACATGAACCACTGGTTAAAGAAAGTTGCAAAATAAGTGAATAGTAGAATAATAAGCACATTACAAAGTCCTATCCAAATACTGGCTCTCACGTGACTCATGGCTCTAAAATCTATCAGCAAATGATGGATGTGATTTCTATCCGGAGAGAAGGGCCCGCGCTTATTCATCAATCGTATCACAAACACGCGTAAAGTATCGAAGAAAGGAACGATTAAAATGGACAATAATATGTAAGGAACGTTGTATTTTCTGAGTATAAGTGATGAAGTATCATAATTCATCAAATCGATAAAACGAATAGACATGATTGCAATGACAAAGCCAAGCATCATAGAACCCGTATCTCCCATAAAGATTTTCTTCTCTGTAGATAAATTGTAACGCAAAAAGGCTATTAAACTTCCCCACATCACAAAACAGATGGACCCCAAGAAGGCATTCCCTACATAAAAAAAGGCTGCGGCAAATGAACCGAAAATAATCAACGCTACTATACTTGCCAAACCATCTATACCATCAATGAGGTTAAATGCATTGATGATCGCTAAAACTAAAAAGACACTTACAATAATTGCAATTATTTCAGGAACTTCATGTACACCTAAAAAACCATGAAAATTATAAATTTTAAATTGCGCTTGGGAGACTAAAAATAATGCTGCCAAAAATTGACCTCCTAATTTTGTTTTTGGAGATAAGGCCACCAAATCATCCTTTAAACCTAAGATAAATAGAATAGTAATACCCGGTAATATTGTGATAATTGTATTGTATTGATCCTGTTTGTCTACAAAAAAGAAAGACAACATCAATACGATGTAAAAAGCTATCCCTCCTAAATTGGGAACTGCCTTCTTATGAGAACTCCTATCGTTGGGATCATCCAATATTTTCTTGGCATTCATGACCAATGAAATCTTGGGAACAAGCAAATAGGTAAGTGTAAAACTCCCTGCAAACAATCCAATGTAATAGAATAATTCTTGATAGGTCATGACGTGACTTAATTAATCGAGCAAATTTAAGATTATTCCTAGAAACTACGTGTGGGTAAGCCTTTAAATGCTTTATATACAATTTCACTTTTAGGAAATAGTATCACCCATGCCGTAATAAAAATTATCTTAAGGTCGGTGATGAAACCTTGGTTTTCTTGATACCATTTCTCCACTTCACCTTTAAACGGATATATTACATTTTTGTAAAACTCCCAAGTATCTTCTCCTCTGTTTTTAACGGCGGTAATCAACTCTTCCTCATCTCTAAATATTATGCTTCCTATACCTGTAAGACCCGGTTGAACATTGTAAATAACCTTCTGAACCTCTAATGGGTAAGCATCAAAACTAACTTGCATTACTGGGCGGGGTCCTACAACACTCATGTCTCCTTTAAAGATATTTATAAGTTGTGGTAATTCATTAACTTTAGATTTTCTTAAAAACCCTCCCATTGGAGTTATCCTGGGATCTCTTTTAGTTGTAATAATTCCACCTGACATATTCGGACTATCTTTCAACATCGTGGCAAATTTCAAGATGTTGAATTTTTTGTTTTTATACCCCACCCTTTCCTGTAAGTACCAGATATATCCCTCACCTGTTAATTTTAACCCTATCATTATGGGAATTAACAAGGGAGATAATATCAGAAGACAGACTCCCGAAACAATAATATCGCAAAGGCGTTTGAAAATTTTATACATTTTTTTAATTCAAAGATTCAACAATTCAAAGATTCAACAATTTTGAATTCTATACACTACATTTTTTGATCTAAACTTTTCCCTGTTTCTATATGTTCGAAATCGGGTAAATATTTTTTTAATACGTTTACAATAGAGCTCTTGTCATAATCTCCTGAATTCAACAATCCTTTCAAGTCAGTTATTGTATCCTCAATTTGAGCTATTGATAGTTTCTTCGCATTTTTCACTACACCAAGCGCATTATGTTTATCGAAATCAACTTTATCTGTGTCTGTGTAGAATTCCTCATACAATTTCTCTCCAGAAGTATCTGATTCAAAAAAGTAAACAGGATAAGGATCCTTTTCTGTCATGACCAAGGCTTTTTCTTTGGCCTCTTGTTCATTTTTACATTCCAAAATAGGGCGGTTAGATGCCTTGAAAAAATCAAGCGTTATATCTTTGAAATAAACCATTTCCTCCTCAGCCAATTTTGGAAAGTAGATATCAGATGATTCACCCAGCATACATGCTAACATACAGATTTGTCCACTCTCCTCAGGAGATACAAAAAACCTTTTTACATCTGCCGGACAAGAAATAGGTTGATTTTGAAACAATCTTTCAACGTAACCTGCGAGTAAAGAACCATTTGAAAATGCAACATTTGCAAAACGCGCCGTAGTAATTTGTAATTTATCAGAATATGCCATGATGACCTCTTCCATGAGCTTTTTACTTGCTCCCATTACATTTACGGGATTAGCCGCTTTGTCTGTAGACACGCAGAAGAAGTGTTCTGGTTTGTTCTCTAACAACATGTCTAAAAACTCCTTCGCTTTAAAAACGTTGTTGTCTATCATCGCCTCGATAGAATATTTGTCTTTCTCACTTCTCACATGCTTATGCGCTGCAAAGTTGGCAACAATGTCAAAGGGACCTTCTGCTAAGAACATTTTCTTAAAGACGGGGTCTCCAAAATTCATGGGATAAGTCTTGTAATCCTCAGGAACAAATTGATTGACATCAGAACGCAAAGTCCTCGTTAACTCTGTCAATCCATTTTCATTTGTATCTACCACATACAGCTTGGCAGGTTCAAACTTAAGTACCGCCTTAATGTAAGAAGAACCGATTGTCCCTGCTCCTCCTATAACTAACACGGACTTTCCTTTGATTCTTTCTGTAAGAATTTCTTTATTTCTTTCTATATCTTGTACAAATAGACTTTCTGGTCGTTTTGTAATGTATTCTTTTATAAAGTTGGGTATGTCAATTAAGTTCATATCTTTTTTCGTAGGGGCGTGGTAAGCAAATTTACAGATTCGCGAATTTGCAAATTTGCCATTATTCTTGTGTTTTGTAAAATTCTTTTATCGTTTCAACAACTGTCTTTTGCTGTTCAAGGGTAATTCCTGCAGAACTTGGAATACTTATACTCGTGTCATAGATTTTAGATGAAACATTTTCAGTAGAAACATAAATCTCCTCCTTAAACATCTCCAATTGGTTCATCGGCATCCAGAAAGGTCTACTTTGAACGCCATTTTCATTTAAATACGCCAATAGATCTCTCATTTTTGAAGTTTTAAAGGTAAACAACCAACAGTTTGGATTTACTTCTTCATCAATTGACTGAAAAACGATATCGCCAACCCCTTCTAACTCCTGTCTATAGAAAGCATCCATCTGACGTTTGTTTTCCAAAAGTTTGGGAAAGGTTTCCATTTGAGCTACACCAATAGCGGCTAAAACGTTTACAAGTCTGTAGTTATACCCTATTTCATCGTGGATATAGTCCATAGCACTTACCTTTGCTTGCGTGGTTAAATGTTTTGCTTTATCTGCTAAATCCTTATCATTCGTAACTATTACACCTCCACCACCAGTAGAAATTATTTTGTTCCCATTAAAACTAAAAACACCGAATTTCCCAAAAGTTCCAGCGTGCTTACCGTTAAATGTTGAGCCTAACGCTTCAGTGCTGTCCTCTATAATGTCCAAATGGTACTTTTCACAAATTTCAACTAGTCGAGCCATATCTCCCATGTTTCCTAAAACATGAACTGGCATAATTGCTTTTACTCTTTTGCCGGTTGATTTAAGAAATGAAAAAGGGATACCTTCTATTTCTTTTCCTATAGTATTTTCATTTAAATATGAGTCCAATAGATCTAAATCCATCTGCCAATTATCTGCATTAACATCCACAAGTATTGGAGTTGCACCTGTATATTTCACTGCGTTTAAAGTGGCAATGAAAGTAATATTAGGTACTAACACATGATCGTCTTGGGTTACTCCAGACAAAATTTGAGCAATATGCAAACCAACCGTACCATTCATACAAGCCACACCATATTTCGCTCCTGCATAATCGGCAACCATTTGTTCAAATTGGTTCACATAAGAACCTGCCGAAGAAATCCAACCTGTGTCTATGCAGTCCTTCACATATTTCCACTCGTTTCCTTCGAGTTGTGGTATTGATAAGGGTATCATTTATTTTTCTAATTTAAAATTATAACCGTGAAATTTTAGTTGAGCCCATGGACGATCATAAGTCGTGCTTTTAATCCTTAATTCAACCTCCTCCTTGTTCATCGATAAATCTATTTCACAAAGTTCATTCAACTCCTTTCGCGTGTACGGTTTTCGTGTCCAATTTTCATTACTAATTGGGAGCGATTCATTTTTCTCAATCCTATCTATTATCCCAATGAAACTTTGAAAAATGTTTGAATATGCTTTTTGGGTTAAAGATAAAACAGTTTCATTAGGTGTGACAGGAAACCTTAGAACTTCAATTACCTTACCCGTATCTACTTTTGAAAGCATATGATGACATGTAATCCCAAATTCAACCTCTTTGTTATACAAAGCAAAATTAGTACAACCGATTCCTGGATAATCTGGCGAGCCAGGATGCCAGTTTATTGCTGCTATTTTAGCTTTATTAAGTATATCACCTGGAATTATCCACTGAGACAAATAAGAAAAAATGTAATCCC
>NZ_JBVCPV010000173.1:0-6478 GCF_057456495.1 Lishizhenia sp.
CCTCTTGCGATTGTAACGACAATAGCGAAGAAGAGAAAAAAGCAAATCACACTGTGGTTTATAGAGAAAACAAAGATTTTCCTCAAGCTGAAAAAATAATTGCTACACTCAAATAACAAGAACATACCACAAAAAAGTCCAAGCAATTTAAATTACTTGGACTTTTTTAATGCACATATTAAATAACCTTATTCGCTTATTATCAATCTCTTCTTGATATAAGCACCTTCTTGGGTGTAAATATTCAACAAATACATCCCATTGGCTAATTCCATATCTTCCTTAATTTCATGGGTATCCCTAAACGTTTTATTGCTTATTACCTTTCCATCTAAAGCAGTAAGTACTAGTTGAACCTCAGATTGTATAGTATTAAATTTTAGGCTAAAAGGTCCTGTAGCTGGATTAGGAAACAACTCCACTTCAAGCTTAGGCTCTAGGTTTGTAAGTGCAGCTGTATTCGTTAGAAGTCCGGACCTGTACGTCGAAAGTGTTAAACGCATCATTTCTATTTGACCTATGGTAAATGAATTTTGACAAAGCTCAGTCGAGTAATCCATATAATTTTCTACCATATTCGGTAGATTTTGACCATTGATATCATCCCAACAATCGTTAAGATTAAAAGAACAAGACCCTACGGAGGCACTTGCAGCCAAAGGTGTGTCAAGTATATAATCATCCATTCCACAATCTCCATCACCCCAGATATGTCTTAAACCTAAGTAATGCCCCATTTCATGTACCATTGTTTTCCCTGATTTATTGTTATTGGCTGCAGAACCTATACTGTAAGGAATGGGGTTGTTCGCCCCCACCGATTTATAGTGCAAAATAACTCCGTCCTCTTCTAAAATTGACATATCCAATACATTGATAAAGCTTGAATGATTTAGCGGAGGAGTTGCCAATCCAATAAGCATCTCTTCAGATTGCCCCGGCACTCCGGTTGATGCAGACAAATCTCCAATCCATACATTGATATATTGATCCGTATTCCACGCAGCTACACCGCCATTTTGATCATCGGTTATTCTAAATACATTGCTGTATATATCCTGATAAAAATTTGGGTCAGTCATATCGCCCATAAAATTGTAAATTAAAGTGGGAGTGCGGGTTATCCCTGAAGTACTGTTTCCTTGTGGATCCACGGTTGCCAATTCAAATTGAATTTTAACATCCCCTACTAGATTCTCAAAATCGGTTCTCATGTTTACGGTATCTGCATTCAAGCGTCTAAAGCATTCGTTCAATACATCGAGCTGACTATAAATCAGAGAATCATGTATATTCTCTGTGGGAGTATTATATACCACATGAAAAACAACAGGTAATGTATAGACCGTAGATAGATCTTTAGCTTGTAGATTACTTTGAAGTATACTTTGCAAATTACTCATCATCTGATCGGACATCATTTCATAACCAGGATACTGATTATCGCGATGCTGGATTAATTCATGACTACCACACATGGGTGAATGTGGTGTTTCTGGAGTTGATTGAGCCATAACTTGGCAAGTGGTTACTATGCCTAATGATAGTAGCAGTACGTTGAATAGATTCATAATTTTAATCTTAAAGTGGTTATTCGCAATGGTGATTTATGGAAAACTGTTTCAAAATAGGTATAAAATCAAGAATACACAAAAATCTCAAAATCATCATAAGCAGTTTGTTCCTTATAAGTTAATCGTTTCAAACAATCTTTTGATTTGCAGAATGTTAATTTAGGGATTCAAACTACAAAGTAGCACTTTAATGAACTCCTTACAACTTAAAATAAACGAGAAAGTTTACTCCTCTAAAAGCATTGTATTTTTTACAAAAATGTCTACATCAGCGAACATCTAATTCATACACAACTAATTAACACACAATGATTGTCCCTTAACAACTTTCCCTTCAAATTTATCTCTTGAGCTATTGCGTACAATCAATGAACTTCTATCTTTGTACGACCAATAATTATTGGGGCCGACTTGGATTTGACAGCGATTGAGTTGGGTTAGTATAAGCATGTCGAGACATGAGGTGAGTCTCGTTAATCCCTGGTCTCACACGATAATTGACAACACGTCATACGCTCTTGCAGCTTAATAACTGAATGTTATTCGGCTTAATCCACTCTGAAGCACAGTAAGAGGGACAAGTTCCTCCCCGGCATCCCCGTCTTTTGGAAGCTGGAATCGGAGGGATCAACAAATAAAGACTGGTAGGCGGCTTGCTTCGGGCCAAATACGAGATCTAAAGAAGCTAAGCGATGTATCGGATGTTTGCCTCCACTGCATCGTCGAAAACCAAAGTGCAGACTAAGCATGTAGAAGGCTAATGTAGCCATTGTTTGGACGAGGGTTCGAACCCCTCCGGCTCCACAAAACAGTTTTGAGTGTGAGTCTTGAGTCAACAGACGAAAGATTCACACGAGAAAATGTTTTGTTCCTCGAGACGCTTGCTCCATCTCTTGCCAATACTCAAATTACTTTTCTTGTATAAAACATTAGGTTGTTGTAATTGGTATTAATCAATCAATAACTACTATAATACAATACCTCTCGTCTAGCTTAAATTAGGAAAAAAAATTCTAAGCTTGAGGAAAATCCCCCTATTTAAAGCGAACCTTATATTTGAATCGACTACATTTTTAATTTTATAGAAAATGAAGAAAAATGATTAAATATAAATTAGAATTTAAATTGGTTGATTCTCTTATAAAAAATCAAAGACTCTTAAGAGAGTTAAGTATCTTCAAAGCTAAAGTCAAGGATAATTCTACTGTTTACATTAATCATCAAGGAGGTTCCACCTTCCAATTTGAAGATCACTTCAAAAGTTTTTTACGTTACAATGAACAAGTCATTGTCTCTATTTATGAGGGTGATTTAGAAATTCACTAAAAAGTAAAATCCAGCGTGAATGAACAATATTTCAAAAAGATACCGTCTAATTCCAAATACTTTACAAAGTATTCCTTGCATAACTCATTAAAAACTAGTAATTTAGTTAGCGTTAGACGAGGGAAATTCAGTAAGGAAAAAGGGCAATAATCTACGGCCCTTTTTTCCTACTTTAATTGATTGACATAGTCCTACTCATTCCCGCCGACTTTCTGAAGCAGTTTTTTGGAGATTCTCCTCAGAATTGACACAACTTTGAATTCAGCGCCCTCCCATTTCATGTATCCAAATCGTTAAATCTTTCTTCAAAACCACACTTTTAACCCGAACTATTGAATTAAGAACTTTATATGTATATCTTTGCAGCAAAATTTTTGAAAAAACATTTATAATGGCAACGAATAGAACATTTACAATGCTTAAGCCTGACGCGATTGAGAACGGGCACATGGGGAAAATCATCGATATGATTATCGAAGCAGGTTTTGACATTAAAGCGATGAAATACACGCGTTTAACTGAAGAGCAAGCTAAGAAATTTTACGAAGTTCACGCTGAGCGTCCATTCTACGGTGAATTAGTTGAGTACATGACTTCTGGTCCTATCGTTGCTGCTATCTTAGAGAAAGAGAATGCAGTTGCTGATTTCAGAACTTTAATTGGTGCAACAAACCCAGCTGAAGCTGCTGAAGGAACTATCCGTCAGAAGTACGCTGAGTCTATCGGAAGAAACGCAGTTCACGGATCTGATTCTGATGAGAACGCTGAGATCGAAGGTAACTTCCACTTCTCTGCAAACGAGATTTTCTAAGGAGCCCACAAAGCTTTCTTTAAAATATATGAACAGGTCGCCAAAAGGACGACCTGTTTTTTTTGTATTTTCATTGCCTAATCATAAATCATCTCACATGAAAATCCACAAATTAATTATCGCAACTATTCTTGGAAGTCTTGGAATTTTTTCGAGCAGCTTCGCCCAATCACCTTCAAATGGAAAAGCTGTAGGACTTAGAACCAGTAATTTTAACAACCTAGACCTCACCTTCTCTCTTATTAAAAATGATAACAAAGCTTTGCGTTTTAGGGCCGGTGGTTTTAACTATAACTACACGATAGATAATCAAAATTCTACTGGGGGGCTTCGATTAGCAGTTGGTTTTCAAAGATTCAAAGTAATCAATGAAAAATTTTCGTTTCATCATGGATTTGAACCTGCAATAAACTTTTCATTTCTTGCTGCAAATGGAATACAGAACAGCAACACAAGTTTACGCCTAGGATACATGATAGGTTTTAATTATGCTATATGCCCTAATTTCAACCTATATGTTGAAACTATACCTGCATTATACATCAACAACACCTATATTAATTCTACACCAAGTAATTCCTTTACGAGCTTTGGAATCAATGCAAATAGTCAACTTTTAGGGATTGGGGCAACCTATAACTTTTAGTTGTTACAAAAAAGATTTTTTGGTTCAATAATTGTAAAGCAAATCTAAACGCCTAAAAAACACAATTTATGAAAAAACGTTACACTGCCCTTCTTTTTAGCTTATGCTTCATAGGAGCACCCATCTTAACGAAAGCTCAAGAAAACATCAACTCTAAAACCTACACCAAACCTACCGTAATCATTGGTAAAGAAATAGGTGTACGTGCAGATATTAATGGAAGGCTGGGTTTTTCTTATTTAAAACACAAAAACGAGAACAAATCTTTTCGATTTAGAACCTTTAGCACGGGAATCGTTGTTCCGAATGTAAGCTATTTACAATCACCTTTAATTCGAGATTTTATAGCCCTGGGCGCTGGTGGTGCTTTTGCATTCTTAAAAAAGAAACAACTAGATAATAAGTTTACTTATTACCATGGATGGGAGCCTTTTGTAGGTGCTTATGTTTCCCTTAGACATTTTGGAGTTTATGCGGGTATAGGTCATACCTTTGGTTTAACCTATGATTTATCCGAGAAGTTTAATCTAAACGTAGAATTAGTTCCTAATGTTGGTTTTGGAATGAGTCAGTTTCACAATGGAAGCAATCGTTCTCTGTTGTTTAAAAATTCAAGTAATGGACTATCCTTTAGTCTACACTACAAAATATCTAAATAAATCAAAGGTGAGTTGAAGCTCACCTTTTTTATGTCCCTGACTTTTGAACTCTGTCAATTAACTTTATTTTAGAGCTTATTAAAATGAAGACATGCAATACAAAGCAGATACACCAGAAGAATACATCGAACAACTTCCAGAAGACAGGCAAGAAGTTATACAGAAGTTAAGAAGCATAATTAATAAAAATATACCTGAAGGGTTTAAAGAAACCATTAATTATGGAATGTTAGGATGGGTGGTACCGCATGAAATATATCCCAGTGGCTACCATTGCACACCTGAATTACCTCTTCCCTTTTTAAGCTTGGCTTCTCAAAAGAATTTTATCGGTTTCTATCACATGGGGATCTATGCTAACCCTGAACTCTACCAATGGTTTGTTGATGAATACTCGAAATACAGTAAGTATAAATTAGACATGGGTAAAAGCTGTGTTCGTTTAAAACGAATGAATGATATTCCCTATGATTTAATCAAAGAAACAGTACAAAAAATGAGTGTACAAGACTGGATTAGTTTGTATGAAAATAATTTGAAAAGGTAAAACTTACAAAGCTCGGTCGTGTAACTCCTTAGTTAGAGCTATATATTCGTCCGAGTATTTTCCTTCTTTATTTCTAATGGTGAAATCAATCTTTTGTTTGTGAGACGGCTTTTTCGAAAGCACCAGTATTTTACGTTTCAAAAATTCAGGTTTTCCAAAAACAGAAATCTCTTGAACAATATTCAATTTAAAACGCTCAATTTCCTTCAAATAGTTACGCATGAAATCTACAGAAAGGATGAGCCAACACTCCCCCTCTTCACTGAGAAACCTGTCTACCTTCTCTATCAACTCACTAGCGCTAAGTCCACCATTATGCTTCACTCTATTCTTTACTTCAGTATCTGCAGCGCTAGAATTTTCAAAGAAAGGTGGATTACTAACAATCAGATCATACGTCTTACTTGTAGTGAAATCTTGTAAAGAGCTATGATGTATATATAATCTATCTGTCCATGGAGAATTGCCGAAATTTTTAGCTGCTAATCGAGCACTTTCCGCATCAATTTCTATTGCGTCAATATTGGCATTCTGAAACTTTTGGGCAGCGATAAGTGATAGTACCCCCGTACCAGCACCTATATCTAAAATATTTTTAGGAGAGGACGCTTCAAAAAAAGCACCTAATACAAAAGCATCCGTACCTACCTTAAGTACGGCATTGCTTTGTTCTATAGAAAAATGTTTAAAATTGAAAATCATAGTAAAAACTATGCTTCCAGATACATTTCGATCAATCCTTGTGGCGCAGCAACATGAAGCTCCTGCTTCTCTCTATCTACCTTTTGTATCAATCCATCAATAAATGGAATCAACATCTCTTTATCACCCTTTAAAACTTGGATCAAAGGATTAACGTTGTTATCGATAATATTTTCTAACACACCTACTTCACCGTATTCAATATCTACTACC
>NZ_JBVCPV010000174.1:0-6454 GCF_057456495.1 Lishizhenia sp.
AACATGAGGAAAGAACTTTGATGAAAAAGAGGTACCATGTTGCACGTACACGATTAACTAACTTGTTGAATTCCATGCACGATGATGTGCTCTCTACAGATCAAAAAAGAGATAGTTTAAAAAAGGAATTGAATGAGTATCATCAAACCGATAGATTTGAGAATTGTGAGACCATGGGACAGGTCTTGCGCTTGCACCTGGATTTGATGTTGGGAAAACCTAAACCCAAAAAGCCAGATGTGTTAGCAACTTACAAAGTATAAGGGCTTTTTAGGAGCTAGTTCTCCTTTAAAATCAGAACAATTTTTTTACTTTTGGGGGCGATTGAAAAAGCGATGAAATGCGATGATTATTTTCGTGTTTTAAATTCGTTACTAAGCTCAAAAAAGGAGAAATGAAAATATCATACAAGTGGCTTAAACGCTACGTTAATACAGATAAAACACCAGAAGAAATTTCTAAGATTTTAACCGATACAGGACTAGAAGTTGAAGGTCTTGAAAAAGTTGAAAGTGTAAAAGGAGGATTGAAAGGTGTTGTGATAGGTGAAGTTTTAACTTGTGTGCCCCACGAAAATGCAGACAAGTTAAAAGTTACTACGGTAAATGTTAATAACGGTGAAGCATTACAAATTGTATGTGGAGCACCGAATGTGGCAGCCGGACAAAAAGTTGTTGTGGCAACTGTAGGTTGTACGCTTTACCCATCTCCCGAAGAAGCTTTTAAAATCAAGAAATCTAAAATTAGAGGAGTAGAATCTGTAGGTATGTTATGTGCCGAAGATGAACTTGGTTTAGGACAATCTCATGCAGGTATCTTGGTTTTACCTGAAGAAACTGAGGTAGGAATGCCAGCAGCTTCTTTCTTTAATCTAGAAGATGATTATTTAATAGAAATAGGTTTAACTCCTAATCGTTCCGATGCAATGGGACACATTGGAGTTGCCAGAGATTTGGTGGCATACTTAAATGTACATGAAGATGCTAACTTAAGTCTAGATTTACCATCTGTTAAAGCTTTTAAAGTAGACGAGACTTCAGAAACGGTGAACGTTTCAGTTGAGAATTCAGACTTGTGTCCGCGATATGCCGGTGTTACTATAAGTAACATTCAAGTAGCACCTTCTCCAGAATGGTTACAAAACGCTTTACGTGTTATTGGATTATCTCCAATCAATAATGTTGTGGATGTTACCAATTATGTAATGCACGAATTAGGTTCTCCTTTACATGCCTTTGATTTAAGAACAGTGAATGGAAATGTAGTTGTAAAAACTGCTGCTGAAGGAGCTAAGTTTACTACTTTGGATGAAGAAGAGAGAACTTTAGCTGGTGATCAGTTAATGATTACTAACGGCGAGCAAAACATGTGTATTGCAGGTGTTTTTGGAGGCTTGGAATCAGGAGTGAAAGAGGATACAACAGCTATTTTCTTAGAATCAGCTTACTTTAATCCAGTATCAGTAAGAACAACGGCAAAAGCTCATGGATTAAATACAGATTCATCTTTCCGTTTCGAAAGAGGAGTGGATCCAAATATGACAGCTTTCGCTCTTCAAAGAGCTGCTTTGTTGATCAAAGAATTGGCTGGAGGTGTAATCAGTTCTGAAGTAACAGACCTATATCCAAATCCTATAGAGAATGTAAAGGTTGAGTTTTCTTACGACAGATGTAACCGTTTAATCGGTACTGAAATTGCCGAAGATAAGGTAGATGCGATCTTGACAAACTTAGACATCAAAATTTTAAGTAAAGAAAATGGAGTCGCTCAATTGCAGATTCCAGCTTACCGTGTTGATGTAACAAGAGAGGCAGACGTGATTGAAGAAGTGTTGAGGATTTTCGGATTCAATAACATACCGCTTCCTACAAAATTGAACACATCTTTATCTGCTCGACCAAAAGTGGATAGAGAGAAATTACAGTATACTGTTGCCGAGTTGTTGACTTCTTTGGGTGCATCTGAAATGATGAACAACTCGTTAACGCAAAGCACATACGTTGAAAAATTAGGTGGAGAAGTATTAACTCCAGAGCGCAACGTAGCCATGTTAAATCCTTTAAGTCAAGACCTAGATGTAATGCGTCAGTCCTTGATTTTTGGAGCATTGGAAAGTGTAGCGCACAACCAGAACAGACAAAACCCAGATTTGAAATTGTACGAATTTGGAAAAGTATACAGAAAATTTGATGCTGAATACAACGAGAATACGCGTTTGGTTTTTGCATTAACAGGACTGAAGGAAAAGGAACAATGGAATGCAGGTAAAGCAAAAGTTGATTTCTATACCTTAAAGGCACACGTAGAAGCTATCTTTACGCGTTTAGGGTTAGCCGGAATGCTACAACAGAAAGAATTGAAAAAGTCTATTTTAGTAGATGGTGTTCAGTTAAATGTGTTGAAATTTAAGATGGGAGAAATAGGATGGATTTCTCCAAAAATGAAGAAACACTTTGGTATTAAGCAAGATGTATTTATTGCAGATTTAGATTGGGATGCAATTGTGGATGCCATGAAAATGAACAAGGTGAAATTTACAGAATTGCCCAAAACGTTCGCTGTGCGACGTGACTTCTCTTTATTACTAAATAAGGAAGTGACATTTGCCGAGATCGTTACTTTAGCGCGCAAGGCGGATAAGAAAATTTTAAAGGATATTAATCTATTCGATGTTTACGAAGGTGATAAATTGGAAGAAGGTAAGAAGTCTTACGCAGTAAGCTTTACTTTCCAAGATGCTGAAAAAACCTTGAAAGATAAACAGGTAGATACCGTCATGGAAAAGATTAGAGGACTGCTGGAAAAAGATTTGAAAGCAGAATTAAGATCATAATCAAAGAAAGTCCAGCCGAAAAGGTTGGACTTTTTTTAGGAAGGAAAATTTACAACAATAGTTTAGAAAATTACGAACCGTGAAAGAGTTTAAGAAGTTTGCAGTAACAGGTATAGGAACAGACGTTGGAAAAACTGTGGTGAGTGCAATATTAAGCGAAGCTTTGGAAGCACATTATTGGAAACCTGTACAAGCAGGAGATCTCAATTTTTCTGATACCAAAAAAGTCCAAAAGTATTGTTCAAACAAGGTACGCGTCATGCAAGAGCGCTTTGCTTTATCAGAACCAATGTCGCCTCACGCGGCAGCAGAGATTGATGGTGTAAACATAGAATTGTCAGATTTTAAAGTTCCAGAGGTTGATGCAAATCTAGTAGTTGAAGGCGCTGGAGGTTTGATGGTTCCATTCAATGCAAAGGCCGAAACCTATTTAGACCTGTTTAAACACTTTAATTTACCTACAATCATTGTATCGCGTCACTACTTAGGTAGTATTAACCATACGATGATGACTATAGATTTAATGCAACGCGAGGGAATCGAAATTGCAGGAATTATTTACGTAGGGGAGGAACATAAGACTACAGAAAGTATCATTGCGAAAAAATACGGTATTCCTGTAATCTACAGAGTTCCTTTAGCCAAAGAAATTACACCAAATTTTATACAAGAACAAGCACAAATTATTAAAGAGAAATTGTAATGAGCGAACTTTTAGAAAGAGATAAAAAATACGTTTGGCATCCCTTTACTCAAATGAAAACGGCAGGTGATGCATTGCCAATTGTTCGTGCCGAAGGAAGTTATTTATACGATGAAAATGGAAAGAGTTATATTGATTGTAACTCCTCTTGGTGGGTAAATGTTCACGGACATGGTCATCCACATATCCAACAAGCCTTAGCAGAACAATTTAAAACTTTAGACCATACTTTATTGGCGGGTGTTACACATCCAAAGGCCGTAGAGTTAGCAGAACGTATCGTAGGTATTTTACCGGAAAAGTTTACCAAAGTATTCTTTTCAGATAATGGTTCAACAGCGATAGAGGTTGCCTTGAAAATGGTTTTCCAGTTTTGGTACAATAAAGGCATTGATAAGAAGAGAGTATTGGCCCTAGATGGTGCTTATCATGGTGATACTTTTGGTGCAATGTCAGTAGGACAACGTTCTTATTTCAATGCTCCATTTGAACATTTTTTCTTTGATGTTGACTACTTGGACTTTCCATTTAAAGATAAAGAAGAAGAGGTCTTAAAACAAGCCGAAGAGTTTTTGAAAACAGGAGAGTTTGCAGGTATTATAGTTGAGCCCTTGGTGCAAGGTTCAGGAGGTATGCGTATGTACAGTCCGGAGTTCTTAAACAAACTTACATTACTCGCTCAAGAACACGATGCCTTGGTAATTTTTGATGAGGTTATGACAGGATGGGGGAGAACGGGGAAGATGTTCTCTATGGATCACATTGAAGCCAAGCCAGACATTGTTTGTTTATCAAAAGGTTTAACAGCAGGAGCGTTAGCTATGGGGCTTACCGTTGCAACCGAGCGTTTATACGAAGGTTTCTTAGATGATGAGAAAGTGAAAGCTTTATTACACGGGCACAGCTATACGGGTAACCCTGTGACATGTGCTGTGGCATGTGCAAATTTAGATTTGTTTGCTAAACCAGAGTTGAAGGAAAACTTGGATAGAATTACAGCGAGTCATGAGGCATTTAAAGCTGCAAATGATAAGCATGAGAAAGTAAGTGAAATTAGAATTACGGGGACGATAATGGCCCTTGAAATTGAAACAGGGGAGGGGAATACCTATTTCTCTAACATTAGAGATGAAGCTTACAACTTCTTTTTAGAGAATGGCATGTTGTTGCGTCCTTTAGGAAATATTATGTTCTTAAATCCGCCTTATTGTACTACAAATGAAGAACTACAATACTGTTATGATAAAATCATGGAGTTTGTAGAAAAAGTATAAAATAATAAGCTTAGAATATGAAAGGCTGTTTCCATTAGGGAGCAGTCTTTTTTTGTGTATTGATTAATGGAAAGGGAAGGACAAAAAAAAGGTTGTCAAAACTGACAACCTTCTTTCATACAAATTATTTTTATTCTTCTCCTGGCACTAAGATTCTTCCACAGTGCTCACAAACGATAATCTTACGTTTAGTTTGAATATCCATTTGTCTTTGTGGTGGGATTCTGTTGAAACATCCTCCACAAGAATCTCTATCTACAGGAACTACGGCTAAACCGTTTTTCGCGTTTTGTCTTAATCTGTTGTAGGCTTTAACCAATCTATCGTCGATTTTCTTTTGTGCCTTTTCAGAGTTCTTGATCAATTTCTCTTCGTCTTTCTGCGTTTCAGCGATGATAGCGTCTAGTTCACTTTTCTTAGCGTCTAAATCTTTCTTTCTCCCCTCGAAACGTTCAGTAGCTTCAGCCAAAACCTCTTTCTTGTTTTCAATACGAGCTTTTGCTTCTTTGATCTTCTTGTCGTTTAATTTGATTTCCAATTCCTGGAATTCAATTTCTTTACTTAAAGATTCGAATTCTCTATTATTTCTAACGTTATCTTGCTTCGTTTTGTAAGCAGAAATAGCTGTTTGAGAATCTTTTTGAGCATTTTTACGATCTGTAATCTCTGTTTCCAGATCTTTAAGCTCATCCTTCATTTTGTTGATTCTTGTCTCTAAACCTTCCAATTCATCCTCAAGATCCTCAACCTCTAAAGGTAATTCTCCACGTATTGTACGTATTCTATCTATTTCTGAATCAATGCTCTGTAGATTGATAAGAGCATCTAGTTTTTCTGCTATAGTCGAAACTTCCTTAGTTTTTGTAGCCATATCGCGCTAAAAATAATTTATAGGATTTGTATTTACTCCTGTTAAACGAACTGCAAAGTTAATAAATTTTTTCTTCAAAATACGCTCTAAAAGGTGAGGAGTGTATTGTTCGCTTTCAAAATGTCCAATATCTGCAATAATAATTTGGTTTTCAGCATCAAAAAATTCGTGATACTTGAAATCTCCTGTGATGTAAATGTCTGCTCCGGCGCCTTTAGCTTGCCCCAATAAAAAGCTTCCAGAACCACCACAAAATGCAACTTTTTTAACCTGTTCTTTATGGATATTTGTATGACGAATTACACCACAATTAAATTTGGTTTTTATCAATGTTAGAAATTCTTTGGTATCCATCTCGTAAGGCAATTCTCCGAGCATTCCAGAACCTAATTCTTGATGTTGATTCTTTAAGGCATAAACGTCGTAGGCAACTTCTTCATAAGGGTGAGCTTTCAGCATTGCTGCTATAACTTTACCCAGTTTGTAATTGTCAACAATAACCTCAACTTTACTTTCTTCAACCTTTTCATTTTCGCCTGTTGTTCCAATAAAAGGATCTGCTTCCTCGAGTGGGGTGAAGGTACCGATTCCTTCTGTTTGGAAGGAGCATTCAGCATATTTACCTATGTGTCCAGCACCTGCCTCATAAAGAGCTTTTTTAAGCTCTTGA
Source organism: Lishizhenia sp. (assembly GCF_057456495.1). Lineage (NCBI taxonomy): Bacteria > Pseudomonadati > Bacteroidota > Flavobacteriia > Flavobacteriales > Crocinitomicaceae > Lishizhenia > Lishizhenia sp. The sequence goes on from NZ_JBVCPV010000174.1 coordinate 6,352, forward strand.
GCATAGTTCTTAGGAACAAAAACAACCAATTTATTCAGTACATCATTTTTGGGAGAAAGTACACGCAAGTTTTCGAGTCCTAAACGTTGTCCAATTTCATAAT
>NZ_JBVCPV010000175.1:0-6445 GCF_057456495.1 Lishizhenia sp.
TCCAAAGCCTTCAAATTTAAGTTTTTCTTCGAATCTGTCATCCCAATTTTTGTTAAACTCATTGTCGTATAAAGAGTAAACAACTTTGGCATCAGCAAAGTGAGGATCGTTGGCGTAAACATCTTTAATGTACATAGGCATTAATGATGTCATCCATCCGTGACAGTGAATCACGTCAGGTTTCCAACCTAATTTTTTAACTGTTTCCAAAACTCCTCTACAGAAGAACATAGAACGCTCATCATTATCTGCATGATATTCGTCTTTGTCATCCGTGAAAACAGATTTTCTTTTGAAATATTCTTCGTTGTCTATAAAGTACACCTGCATTCTTGCAGTTGGTATAGACGCTACTTTGATAATTAAAGGGTGATCCTGATCGTCAATAATAAGGTTCATACCTGATAAACGAATTACTTCGTGTAACTGGTGTCTTCTCTCATTGATTGTCCCAAAACGTGGCATGAAAACACGGATTTCTTTTCCGTTTTCTTGTGTACCTTGCGGTAATTTTCTTGCTGTTTTTGAAAGTTCAGATTTTGGTAGGAACGGGGCAATTTCTTGCGATACAAATAGGATTCTTTTCTTCTCCATATAGAGTAAATTCGTAAATTTCAGTACAAAAATATATAAAAAAAAGCGTAATTTCAACAAAAAAGAATAGATTTGTCCGTTTGCACATATTCTAAATACTTAATTACGTGGTAATTTACAAGCGTGTTTCCGATTTACAATCCTTCCTTGCACCTTACACAGTAGCGAATAAAAAAATTGGTTTTGTGCCTACCATGGGCGCTTTACATGAAGGACATCTTAGTCTTTTGAAAGCTGCAAAAAAAGAGTGTGACATTGTTGTTGCCTCCGTTTTTGTGAATCCAACACAATTCAACAATCCTTCTGATTTAGAAAAATATCCACGCATGCCTCAGAAAGATGCGGATCTTCTGGAGGAAAATGGTTGTGATGTAATGTTCTTACCTGAAGTAGAAGAGGTGTATCCTGAGAATTATAAATCTATTGATTTGGACTTGTCTCCCGTGGATGAAGTAATGGAAGGGAAATATAGACCTGGCCATTTTGATGGTGTGGTGAATGTAGTTTCGCGTTTCTTTGATATCGTGCGACCGAATAAAGCATATTTTGGAAGAAAAGACTTTCAGCAAGTTGCAGTAATTAAAGCCATGACCAAAAAGTTAAACTTGGGTGTGGAAATCGTTGGTTGTGATACTGTACGCGAAGAGGGTGGTTTGGCAATGTCAAGTCGAAACCTACGCTTAACGGAAGATCAAAAAAAGGATGCTCTTGTAATTTACGAGAGCTTGGTGCAAGCTAAAGCTATGGCGAAAGAGAATTCTCCTGCAGTAACTTTAGCACATTTAATTGACACTTTAGGACAAAGTAGTTTAGAATTGGAATACGCAGAAGTGGTAAACCCCGAAACTCTTTTACCTTTGACAGACGAATGGATAGATGGAGCCACTGCATGTGTAGTAGCTTATTGTGGAGATGTTCGTTTAATTGATAACATGGAATTGATATAATTATGTTTACAGGAATAGTTGAGGCGCTAGGAGAGGTGAAGAAAATTGAACACGAGGGGGAAAATGTACATTTTACCTTAAGTTGTCCTTTTACTTCAGAGTTGAAGATAGATCAAAGTTTGGCACATAATGGTTGTTGTTTAACTGTTGTTGCAATTGATGGAAATCAATATGTAGTTACGGCGATAAAGGAAACTTTGGAGAAAACAAACCTTGGAGAACTAAAAGAAGGAAGTGAAGTGAATCTGGAGCGTTGCATGCAAATGAATGGTCGTTTAGATGGTCATATTGTACAAGGCCATGTGGATACTACTGCCGAATGTCTTTCTATTGAGGATCAGGACGGAAGTTGGATGTTTACCTTTCAGTACAACAGCGATGACTTAACAGTTGAGAAAGGATCGGTAACTGTAAATGGAGTAAGTTTAACTGTAGTCAACTCCAAACAAAATGAGTTTTCAGTTTGCATTATCCCTTATACTTTAGAACATACAAGTTTTAAAAATATTAAGGTAGGTGATACTGCAAATTTAGAGTTTGATATTATCGGGAAGTACGTGGCCAAAATGATGGTAAAGTAAACCGGAAAATAAATATTGATAGAAATAAAAAGAGGTTGTCACATTTGACAACCTCTTTTTTTATGCTTTCCACTCTTTCTTAATGAGCTTCGCCATTTTCTTGTTAAGTTTTTTTAGAACAGCTTCTTGTGAGCCTACCGTTCCAATTTTGATTAACCTATTTTCAACGGGTTTTCCATCTTTATAAAAGGTAAGTTCAAACGTAACTGATACAATATCATCTCTGTACAACGGGAAGAGATGTTCAGAGGTTAAGTTTTTATTTAAGGATAAAATATTCGTAGAGGATTTAAACCTTCTGTCATACCCTCTAACAGAAATTAAAAGATAAGTATCGAATCCTTCTTCTTTTAATTTGTTCTGTATGCTATCATTCGCCATAGATGTAGCGGAAGCACCTTGCTTAACTACATTTAAAGACGACTTTGTTTTGATGCCGTACTGATTGAACAGCGTGGTCAAGTTGATTTCTAGCGCAAATAAGTCTTGCTGAAAATCAATTTGACCGACAACCACTACATTGGATAAAGAATCCATTCCTGGTAAATCTTCTGAAGTTATTTTGGTTGTGTCGGCTTGACTGTAAACACTAGTGCTTAGGAATAAACCTAAAAATAAAGATGCTAATAATTTCATATTAAAAAATTTCGTTGGCGATGAGTTTAACATCATCTGATTTAGACATGGTATAATAGTGAATGCAAGGTACACCTGCTTTCTTGAGTTCTTTTGATTGATTGATGGCCCATTCTACACCCAATGCTTGAACGTCCTCATTATTCTTACATTTCAATAACTCTGCCGAAAGTTCATCTGGAAAGTCGATGTGGAAGAATTTAGGCAAGAATGAAATGTGGTTCATTGTTTTCAAAGGTTTGATACCCGGAATGATGGGAACATTGATTCCTGCTTTTTTACACTCCTCAACAAAGTCAAAGTACTTTTTATTATCGAAGAACATTTGCGTAACAATATACTCCGCACCTGCATCAACCTTTTGTTTTAAGTACTTTAAATCTGTAGAAAGGTTCATGGCTTCGAAGTGCTTTTCAGGATAACCTGCAGCACCGATACAGAAATTAGTTGGTTCCAATTGAATATCGTCCATCAGATATGTTCCTTTATTCATATCTGTAATTTGGTCTATCAATTCTACAGCATACTTATGTCCGTTTTCGTGGGGACGAAAAGAACTTTCAGTTTTAATAGAATCACCTCTCAATGCGAGCACATTATCAATGCCTAAGAATTGAAGATCAATCAACGCGTTTTCTGTTTCTTCCTTACTAAAACCTCCACAGATTAAATGTGGAACAGCATCAACTTGATATTTGTTCATAATGGCTGCACAAATACCAACCGTACCAGGGCGTTTACGAATCGCTATTTTTTCTAGAAGTCCTTGACCTCTTTCTTTATATATGTATTCCTCTCTGTGATAAGTAACATTAATGAACTTTGGCTTGAATTCCATTAAGGGATCTATACCATCAAAAATTGACTGTACGTTTTTACCTTTTAATGGGGGTAAAATTTCAAAAGAGAATAAAGTCTCTTCCGATTCCTTAATGTGATCGATTACTTTCATTTATGATTGTATAATTTTAGCAGTCCAAAAATAGTAATATCCTTATCCTAAAGAGGTAAAATCCTCAATCAGTGTCTTAAAGAATTATAATTATTTCACTTTTTTACCATTGATGATAACTGTCTCAGCAGAGTTTGCACCAAATGAATAAGGTATTAGTGCTGGACTCTCCATGGGTTGAGTAATGATAAGGTTCGCCTTCTTACCCAAAGATATACTTCCGTGTGTTTTATCTAAGCCCATGGCATAGGCAGTATTCAATGTAGTTGCCGTTATTGCCTCGTTCGGCGTTAATTTCATTTTAACACATGCAAAAGAAGTGAGCAATTGCATGTTCCCACTTGGTGAAGACCCTGGGTTAAAGTCAGTAGCCAACGCCACGGGTAAATCATTATCGATTAATTTTCTACCTGCTCCAAAAGGAATAGATAAGAAGAAAGAACAACCGGGTAAAAGTGTAGGCATGCAGTCACTTCCCTTTAAAGCTTCAATATCTTGATCATCAATTTCTTCTAAGTGATCGACAGATAAAGCATTGTGTTGTACGGCAGCAGCTACTCCACCTTGGATAGAGAATTGGTTAACGTGAACTTTTGGTGTTAAGCCATATTTTATTCCAGCTTCCAATACTTGATTCATCTCCTCTACTGAGTAGTAGTTGCGCTCACAGAAACAGTCGATGTAATCGGCCAATCCCTCTTCTGCAATTACCGGTAGCATTTCGTTGATGATTAGATCGATGTAACCTTGGTGGTTTTCTTTAAATTCTGGAGGGTAAGCATGTGCTCCCAAGAAAGTAGCCTTTATCGTTAATGGAGATGCTTCTTTCAAGCGTTTGATAACGCGTAACATTTTTAGCTCGGCATCCACGGTAAGTCCGTACCCAGATTTGATTTCAACAGCTCCCGTACCGTAGCTCATCATTTCTTCTAACCTTACCATTGCGTCTTGGAAGAGCTCTTCCTCGTCCATCGTCTGCAATTTGCGGGCAGAGTTTAAAATACCACCTCCTTTAAGTGCAATTTCTTCATAGGTAAGTCCTTTGATTCTATCTTCGAATTCACTTTCTCTGGTTTTGGCAAATACGGCATGGGTATGTGAATCACAAAATGCAGGCATAACCATCTTACCATCGGCATCAATTACTTCTAGATCTCTCCAGTCTGTAATTCCACCCCAGTCTTCCATTTTACCATAAGCTATGATTTCATCATCTTCAATGGCAAGGAATGCGTTATCTATGGTGTTAAGATTTTCCATCTCAGCACCTGCTTTATATCTTGGTAAATCCTCTCCTGCTAGGAGTAGACTTTTGATGTTTTTAATAAGTATTTTAGACATTTACTCGAATCTTTTTTAAGAAGATTCAAAGTTAAAAATAATCCAACGCTTAGAAAAGATGTTCCATCAAACCTTCCTTCATAGAATGGGGAGAAACATAAATGGTATTGATATCTAGTTTGTCCATAAGCCACATAACTTTCACTGCAGCAATAGGAGCCATAATTTTTCGGATGGGAATTATCCTATCATTTAATTTACGCTCAGCTAAACTCGATTTAATTAAATTGTCTATACACCAATGTAAACGCTCTTTGCTAATTTGTTGTGATTGCGAATTCGTAGGAAAGTCAATATTTTCAATGATTTCATAAAACGTCTCGAAACTACCAGAAGCTCCTACAAGAATATTGGTGCGAATATCATCGAAGAAACCACGAGTAGATTGCTCTAAGTAGTTTATGATAGCATCAATATCTGAGTTGGTTAAAGGGTCATTGAACTCAAATTGTTGGTAGATGCGAGAAACCCCAATTTCAAAACTTTTGCTTTTAATGACTTCATTGTTATTGGCAAAAATAAATTCACTACTTCCTCCGCCAATGTCTAAAATGATGGATTTATCTTCAAATACATGGGCAGTTTGTATCCCTCTGTAAATTAATTCAGCTTCAGTTTCTCCATCAATTATGGTAATAGGAATCTCCGTCATTGCAAAAGCGGCTTGTATAAAATCATCCCTGTTTTCGGCTGCGCGCAAAGCGGAAGTTCCAATTGCTCTTATTTGTTCTACACCGTGTTGGTCACAAATTGCTTTGAATTGCTCTAACGTGCTTATACCTCGTTCGAACGCATCTGGAACAATGGTTTGTTGGTTAATTCCTCCCATACCTAAAGCTACTCCTTCTTTATGCTTGAAAAGGATTTTACGGCCTGTGGCTGTTTTTTTGAAAATCAAGAGGTTAAAGGTATTTGTACCTAAGTCTATAACTGCACCTGTCATTCTAGTATTTTATGATTTTTTAAGCCACTTAATGAAGTGTTTTACACGTAAACGATGTCCAAATTGTAAGATTCCATTCTGGTAAATTTTACCTGCCAAATAGAACATTAAAAGAGCTGAACCTAAGAGGATTCCTAAACTTGCAAAGAGTTCCCAGCTTTCGTTTGCACTGAACCCTATCCCTAATTTGGTCATCATAACAACCGGTGAGGTAAAGGGTAAGAATGCAAATAAACTAGACCACGGACCTTCTGGGTAATAGACCGTATAATAACCACCGTATAAAGCAAGCAGCAGTAATCCCATAATAGGGATGATGTATTGTTGTCCGTCCGATTCGCTTCCCATAGATGCCCCAATGGCAGCAAAGAAAGAACCGTAAAAGATATATGCGACTATAAAAAACAGTATAAAGAACAAGAGCATGTTGGAGAACTGAATGCGTTCGTAA
>NZ_JBVCPV010000176.1:0-6444 GCF_057456495.1 Lishizhenia sp.
CCATAGATCTATCATGGCTCATCTACCTCAAGCCCATACAACGGCGTTCAATGCTAAGTTGAGTTTTATTGGAAATGGAGATGCGTATTGGCAAAAATTATTGAATCATCCACGCTTTGGCTTGGAGCTAATAGGAACGTCTCTAGGTAACCAAAACGTTTTAGGGAAGGGGGCAGCAGCGCTGTATTATGTTGATGTTCCTTTGTTGCCCGGTAAAATCTACCCATCAATATATGGCGGAATCGGATTGGGTTGGGTAGAGAAAATTTATGATGTTGCCGATAACCCAAAGAATAATGCGATGGGAACTCATTTAAATGCTGCAATACGTCTAGGGCTCAATTTTAATTATGATTTTCGAAGAACGAATGTTCAATTGGGAATACACATGATGCATTTTTCGAATGGGGCTACTAAAATGCCGAACTTAGGTGTTAATTTGCCTTATGTACAATTGGGGGTGACACGTTACTTTCGAGATATTGAAAGGAGTACGAAAAATTCATTTCTAGCGTTGAAAAAGGAGATGACTCGTTGGCGATTGTTAGGTGTATATTCTAAAAAGGATGTATACCCATTGCTTCAGAAACCGTCTAATGTTTTTAGTTTGTCGGTGATTAGAACGAAGTATAAATCCAAGTATTGGTCTTATGATTTAGGAGTGGAATTTATTTCTAATCAAGCCCAAGCAAAAATGTTTCCCGAACGAGAAATAAAACAAAATGAGATATTACAAATAGGAATCTATTCGGCATATGTGTTAAGTTTTGATTGTTTAGATGTATTTGTAGGCCTGGGTGGTTACGCCAAAAATGATTTGAATATAGCGGGATGGTTGTATCAAAAAGTTGGTGCGCGCTACCAGTTTAATGACAGGTGGGCAGCGCAATTGGCCATTAAGGCAAATTACGGAAAAGCCGATTATATCGAGTACGGAATAAATTACACACTCCATGAAAAATAGCTATTGGTTCATACTTGCAGTTTTTCTACTTCTTTTTTCGTGTAAAAAGGCGGAGGATAGATCGTGCTGGAAATCAAGTGGAGCTGTGGATACTTTGGTGTATACAATTTCGGATTTTGATAGTTTACGTTTACATGAAAAACTAAACTTCGAATTGGTACAAAGTAACCAACCAAAGCTTGAAATTATCGGAGGAGAAAACTTAATAAACCTTGTGAAGTTAGACAGTCTTGGTGATGTACTTTCTATAAGCAATGCCAATAAATGTGCTTTCCTTAGGAGTTATAAAGAAGCTGTGAAGGTTCGTATACATCTTTCCTCCTTGCGCTACATATACACAGATATTTCCGAAGAATTAAGCAACGAAGGAGTGTTGACTTATCCCAATTTATTTTTGTTGGCTCATTCGGGAGCAGGAAGAATAGATTTAAATGTAGAGGCTAATCGTGTTTTCTTAGATGCTAGCTATGGGAATGTAGATTTTAACTTGAGCGGGCAATTAAATAGTTTGGGATTAAGTGTGAAATCTAATGCTTATGGAGATACACGAGATTTGAAGGTGAAATATCAAATAGAGGTATTTAGCAATACAGTAGGAGATCTACATATTAATGCCGAAAACACAAACCTGGTGAAAGCTGAACTTATATATAAGGGTGATGTTTACCTCTATGGAACTCCAATTGCAATAGAAAAGACAATTGAAGGTGAAGGGAGTCTGATAGAAGGAAATTAAAAAGCTTTCATTAACTTTGCAGTAATTATATATTCGTTATGGATTTAATACTTATCACAGTAGGAATGTTGGCGCTTGGATTTGCAGGTATTGCAATTAAAATTTGGGCGAAGAAAGATGGTGAATTCGCAGGAACTTGTGCTTCAAATAACCCTGTTTTACAGGAAGAAGGAGCAGCATGTGGTTTGTGTGGTGCTAAGCCAGAAGAACAATGTTTAAATGATGAGAAGACAGCAAAAGCTTAGTACTGTCTTTCAAATATTTTCCCTTCTTTAATGGCTAGTTTACTCTCCACATTGTTGGTGTAGAGTTGACCTGTTCCCAATCCTTGATACATTTTAGTATTGTACAAGGCCGTGAACTGTGCTATGCAAGATAAACCAACGTTCGATTCTAGAGCGCTGGTCATCCACCATTTTATATTCATTTCTTCAGCGAGAGCTATCCACGCTTTAGATCCGGCAATACCTCCATGTAAACTTGGTTTTAAGATAATGTATTGCGGTTGAATTTGTTCCAATAGATGTCTTCTATCTTCTCCATACACACCAATCAACTCTTCATCTAAAGCAATATCTAAAGGAGTTTCTTTACACAAATCACGCATGGCAATAACTTGTCCCGCTTTGATAGGTTGCTCTATAGAATGTAATTCGAAGGCTGCTAATCTTTGTAGTTTTTCTAAGGCATCTTCTGGAGAAAATGCACCATTGGCATCTACGCGCAATTCAATTTCATCCTTGCCGAAATTAGAACGAATAAAGGAAAGTAAATCTAATTCAGCTTCAAAATCTATGGCTCCAATCTTCATTTTAATACAATCAAATCCCGCTTCTATTTTCTCTTGAATTTGATCGTACATGAATTGTTTTTCTCCCATCCATATCAAACCATTGATAGGAATTTCAAGTTTACCTTGTGTGAATTCTGAAGGGAAATAAAGGAGAGCTTGTTTTTGCTTTAAATTTTCTAAAGCCATTTCTACTCCAAACAAAATAGAAGGATAAGTTTCTAGTTCTTCAAGGTGATTTGCAAAATGATTAATGTTTTCAACTACTTCCTGTACTTTGTTTTCATACTGCTCAAAATCGATAAAATCGGGCGACAACCCAGGTATGATGCTGCATTCACCTATTGCTTCAAATTTATCTTCTTTGAGATAAATGAACCACGCATGTTTTTGGGTTAATACGCCTCTACTGGTACCAGATGGACGTTTAAAATCAAAGGTTTTCTTTTCGAATCGAGCTGTTAGCATAGTACAAAAAGGATAGATGAAAGTAAACAAATTAAAAAGGTAGAAAGGGCTACTTTCTTTAATTCTGGGTCTAAGTTTTGTGGAATTTGCTCTTTTTTCACGTAGTTCAAATGCTTCATTAAAATGGCAAAAGGAAGCAATCCAATCAGCATCCAAGCATTTTCTTGTAAAGCAAAGAAGGTAAGGAAACAGAAAAAAGCCATGTGAATTAACCTTGCATGATGGCGCTTTCCTTTTTCATACCCCATTTTAACGATGATGGTGTTTTTACCTACTTTAGCATCGTTTTCATGATCGCGTAAATTGTTAAGGTTGAGCACAGCTGTGCTTAATAATCCTATACCAATTGCCGGCAAGATTAACAATATATCAAAGGTTTTGGCCAATAAAGTAAAGATTCCTAGGGTGCTTACCAAACCGAAAAAGATAAATACAAATACATCTCCTAGTCCATTGTATCCATAGGCTTTTTTACCCATTGTATAAGTAATGGCCGCAATTACACAAGCAAGAGCTAAAGCTATGTAGGTGTAGAGTATGGTGGTCGGTAAATCTTTGGTTCCATAAATCACCAATGGAATAGCAGTTGCCAAAGACAAAACAGAGAATAGAATTACAGCTCCTTTCATTTCTTTTACGCTGATAGCACCGCTTTGAACCGATCTTTGAGGACCAACTCGTTCTTCATTGTCTGCCCCTTTCAAGGTATCTCCAAGGTCATTGGCAAAATTGGAAAGAATTTGCAGTAACAGCGTTGTTGCCATCGCTAATCCGAAGATCAAACCATCCCATTTGTCTAAATAATAAGCGTAAAAACTACCGAACAATATACCGGATATAGAAAGGGGTAAGGTACGCAAACGCGCAGCACTTACCCAAGCTTGCATCTTTGTCATAGGCCAAAGATAATTTTTTCCCTTTTATTTGTTGGCTTTTAGAAAAGACTCTATCATATAATGTTCTTCAACGGTATAGCGTTGAATGGCCATTCTCTCTTCGAGCTTTAGTTTTTCCCTTTTGTTGTTTGCGAGTTCAGCTATACTTTTGTCTTCCTTATTGGAAAACTTGTCAATAGTACCTTTGTAATTGTAATGCGTAAAAAAGTAGTCAAAACTCATTTCTCTGCCATTTTGATGATACTTTATTTCATTTAAAACAGGGCGAATTTCGTTGTAGTAGAACCAACAAAGCTCATAGGTGTTACTGCTGTTTTTAATCAGAGGGGCAATCCCAACTATTCTAAAGTTGAGTTGTTGTTGAACAGTATCATAAAACCAATCTTCTTTAATTTTATAACCTATCAACTCAAGTGAATCTTCAATCAGGTCAAAGTGTTCAAGGGGACTGGTAAATTCATCGTCTTTTGCGGAATAAGCAGTTATGGAATCCATTGCTACATAATCGAGTAGGGTTTGTAATATGCTATTCCCAAGCAAGGCAGGGTTGTCTTTAAGGTCTATCGTTCTCCACAACCTTTCGGTCCATATTACATTTTCTTCAACAATTGCTGGTAGTTTCTCGACAGGATTTAGGGAAGTATTATTGTAAGTTTGAAAAGGAGCTTCTATCATTTCTTCTTGCATGGCTTCCTGGTACTCAGCTTCACTGTAATAGCTTCCAAGTATAACACCTTGGGCGTATACATGAATGAATATCAAAACTTCATCCTCGTCGTAAAAGTACCAAGCACCGTGTCTTTTGTTCGCCTCGTAGTAACCCTTTACTTTAGTGTTTTTATTCGGGTATTTTGCAATGTATTCTCCGCTGAGTTCATCGTTGCTTGTATGATAAACCACAGCAATGTCACCCACATGTGTCTTTACCTTTGTAGTTTGTGCGTAGAATGTACTGGTGAGAAGTAGGCAGATTAATCTAATGAGATGTTTCATAAATTTAGGTTTTACTACTTACTTAACGACACTGCTATTAAAAGTTACATTGGATCAACATCAATGTTTATACGCACCGATTTATGCATGGGCTCACTGTAGAATTTATCAATGATTTCTGTAATCTTGGCTTTTACTTTTTTCGGGGAAGCTTCACGTTCCATTTTCAGTTTAACCACTTGTATGTAATTGTTTTGTATACGTTTAATGGCTGGTGCTTCCGGACCTAAAATACGCGAACCAAAGACATTGTAGAGTCTACGTCCAAAATCTGCAGCCATGGCCTCTAAATCTTGTTCTTTTCTATGCTTTAATGTAAAGTTGATGATCTTATAAAAGGGAGGATAGAGGTAGTTTTTACGCTCCATAATCTCGTTCTTATAAAATCCTTTATAATCATGATCTATCACATGATGAATTACCCAATGATCTACATCATGGGTTTGAATAATTACTTTACCGCGTTTACTCTTACGCCCGGCTCTACCTGCAACCTGTGACATTAAATGATAACTTCTTTCAAAAGCTCTAAAGTCCGCTCTGTTTAGCATGAGGTCGGCATCTAAAATTCCCACCAAAGAAACGTTGTCGAAGTCCAAACCTTTGGTAACCATTTGCGTTCCCACGAGTATATCAATCTCTCTATTTTCAAAAGCAGAAATGATTTCTGAGTAACTATTTTTTTGACGCGTTGTGTCTAAATCCAGTCGTTGAACTTTAGCTTTTGGAAAGAGTACAGATAAATCATCTTCAATTTTTTCTGTACCAAAACCAACCATTTTCAATCGGTTAGAGCTACATTTTGGACAAGATCCCATAGGCGCAGCATAATAGCTACAGTAATGACATTTCAAGGCGTTGCCATGTTTGTGGTAAGTCAGGGAAACATCACAGTTTTTACACTTTGGAGTCCAGCCACAAATTTCGCAATTCCAAATAGGGTTATATCCTCTTCTGTTTTGGAAAAGAATTATTTGTTCGCCATTTTGCAAGGCTTCTTCCATATTTTGAACCAAGAAACTGCTAAAGTGCATATTCATGGTTTTCTGGATCTTTTCTTTTTTTAGGTTGGCAGTAAGAATCTCAGGCATTTGAACATCACCAAATCGCTTATTTAATTCTACTAAACCAAACTTCCCTTCCTGTGCATTGAAATAGGTTTCGAATGCAGGAGTTGCAGAACCTAACAATACCTTGGTTTTGTGCAGAGCACCCAAAACGATGGCGCTATCTCTAGCATTATATCTTGGTGAAGGGTCATATTGTTTGAATGAACTTTCGTGTTCTTCATCAATAATAATCAATCCTAAATCTCTAAAAGGAAGGAATAAACTACTTCTAGCACCGAGTATAATTCTAAATTTAGTAGGGTTGTTATTTAAAAGTGCATTCCATATTTCAACGCGTTCATTTTGGTTGAATTTTGAGTGATAAACACCTACTAAATCACCAAAGTAAGCCGAAAGTCTGTTGATCAATTGTGTGGTTAAAGCAATTTCTGGAAGTAAGAATAGAACTTGTTTTCCTGCATCCAATTGCTCTTGTATAAGTTCTACGTAAATTTCTGTTTTACCAGAACCTGTTACACCGTGTAGTA
>NZ_JBVCPV010000177.1:0-6341 GCF_057456495.1 Lishizhenia sp.
GGGAGTAGAAGTTAATAAGGCTCTTAACATATTGCAACATAATCCTAAGGAGGCTTCAAAGAGTCTAGAGAAGTTATTGCGTTCAGCAATTGCTAACTGGGAGCAGAAGAATGAAGACAAGGTTCTTGAGGATGAAACATTAATCGTTAAGTCGATCGAGGTTTCTCCAGCAGGAATGTTGAAAAGAATTCAGGCTGCACCTCAAGGAAGAGCTCACAGAATTAGAAAAAGATCAAACCACGTTACGCTTGTCGTAGATGGTGTAAAAAATTAGGATGTAATGGGACAAAAAACTAATCCAATAGGAAATAGATTAGGTTTCATCCAAGGATGGGAATCTAACTGGTACGGAGGAGAAGACTACAAGGATAAAATCGTTGAAGACGATAAAATCCGTCGTTACCTTCGCGCACGTTTGTCAAGAGCAAGTATCGCTAAGATTATCATCGAGCGTACGTTGAAATTGGTTACTGTTACTATCAATACATCACGCCCAGGTGTGATCATTGGTAAAGGTGGTCAAGAGGTTGACAAGCTTAAAGAAGAGTTAAAGAAATTGACGAAAAAAGAAATCCAAATCAACATTTTCGAAATCAAGAGACCAGAGCTTGATGCGAGATTAGTTGCAGATGGAATTGCTCGTCAAATTGAAGCAAGAATTTCTTTCCGTAGAGCAATCAAAATGGCTGTTGCATCTACAATGAGAATGGGAGCTGAAGGAATTAAAGTTAAGATTTCAGGTCGTTTGAACGGTGCAGAGATGGCGCGTTCAGAAATGTACAAAGATGGTAGAACACCATTGCATACATTTAGAGCTGATATCGATTACGCTTTATCAGAAGCTCACACAACTTACGGACGTATCGGTATCAAGGTATGGATCTGTAAAGGTGAAGTTTACGGAAAGAGAGATTTATCACCAAATGTAGGATTGGCTTCTCAAAAAGGAGGAAGATCTAACAAAGGTGGAAGAAGAAAGAAGAAATAAGTTATTGACTTTTAAAAAACTCGAAGATGTTATCACCAAAGAGAACCAAATTTAGAAAAGCACAGAAAGGTCGTAATCGTGGTTTAGCTCACAGAGGGAGTCAAGTTGCTTTTGGATCTTTCGGATTAAAGACCTTGGAACCAGGATGGATTACTTCTAGACAAATTGAAGCTTCTCGTATCGCGGTTACGCGTTACATGAAAAGAGAAGGTAAAGTTTGGATCAGAATATTTCCAGACAAGCCTGTAACTTCTAAGCCTGCAGAGGTAAGGATGGGTAAAGGTAAGGGTGCTCCAAGTCACTGGGTTGCTGTAGTAAAACCAGGAAGAATTTTATTCGAAGCAGAAGGAGTTCCTTATGAAACTGCAAAAGAGGCTATGCGTCTTGCAGCTCAAAAACTTCCAGTTAAATGTAAATTCGTGGTTCGCCCGGATTATGTAGTACCTGGTAAATAATTAAGGTAATGAAACAAGAAGAAATCAATCAATTGTCAGTAGAAGACTTAAAGAACCGTATTGAAGAATCTGTGGAGAAAATGGCAAAGTTAGAATTAACGCATGCCGTTTCTCCATTGGAGAACCCTTTACAAATCAGAGAGTTGAGAAGATCAATCGCGAGATTGAACACAGAGATGACAAAAAGACAAAAGCAGGCGTAACCTGTTAATTTAGAAATAAGCTTGAAATGGAAAAGCGTAATTTAAGAAAAGAACGTATTGGGGTTGTTACTAGCGATAAGATGGAAAAATCTATCGTGATTTCTGTAGAAAGAAAAGTAAAACACCCAAAATATGGTAAGTTCGTAAAAAAAACTACTAAATTTGTGGCCCATGATGAAAATAATGACTGTAACATAGGTGATACAGTTAAGATCATGGAAACACGTCCTTTGAGTAAATCAAAGAACTGGAGATTAGTAGAAATTATTGAAAGAGCTAAATAATCATTAGTAATGATACAAACAGAATCAAGACTTTCAGTAGCAGACAACAGTGGTGCTAAAGAGGTGTTGTGTATCCGCGTATTAGGTGGAACAAAACGTCGCTATGCATCTGTTGGAGATAAAATAGTTGTTACTGTAAAGAACGCAATGCCCTCTGGTGGAGTTAAGAAAGGTCAGGTAGCCAAGGCTGTGGTAGTAAGAACGAAAAAAGAGGTCCGTCGTGCAGATGGATCTTACATTCGTTTTGATGATAACGCTGTTGTTCTATTGAACCAAGCGGGAGAAATGAGAGGTACAAGGATTTTCGGACCAGTAGCGAGAGAGCTTCGTGAAAACAATTACTTAAAAATTGTTTCATTAGCTCCTGAGGTACTTTAAAAATTGTAAAGTCATGCAAAAGAAATTACACATTAAAGTAGGAGACACTGTTAAGGTACTTAGCGGTGAGGCTCGCGGTAGAGAAGGAAAAATTCTTGCTATTGACAAGAAAAACGACCGCGCGACAGTAGAAGGTTTAAAAATGATTAAACGTCATACTAAACCAAGTGCATCTAACCCACAAGGTGGTATTGAAGAGAAAGAAGGAACTATCCACATCTCTAACCTTATGGTAGTAGCTAACGGAGAAGCAACGAGAGTTGGACGTAAGCTAAATGATGCTGGTAAGTTAGTACGTTATTCTAAAAAGTCAGGGGAGGAGATTAAGTAATGAGTTATACACCAAGACTTCGCGAAAAGTACAGTGCTGAGATTATTCCAGCATTGACTGAAAAATTTGGGTACAAAACGATAATGCGTGTACCTAAGTTGACAAAAATAGTTTTATCTCAAGGTGTAGGTGAAGCTGTAGCTGATAAGAAAATTGTAGATTCTGCAGTAGCAGATTTATCTATCATTGCTGGTCAGCAAGCAGTAGCAACTATGTCTAAAAAGGATATCTCTAACTTCAAATTGAGAAAAGGGATGCCAGTAGGTACTAAAGTTACTCTACGTGGAGATAAAATGTACGATTTCTTAGATCGTTTCATTTCTGTATCTTTGCCGCGTACTCGTGATTTTAAAGGAGTACCTGCAAAAGGATTTGATGGACGTGGTAACTTCAACATGGGAGTTAAAGAACACATCATCTTCCCAGAGATTGATATAGATAAGGTTAATAAAATTTTAGGAATGGACATTACTTTCGTTACAACAGCGCAAAGTGATGAAGAAGCAAAAGCATTGTTAGATGCATTTGGATTCCCATTTACAAAAAAATAAGAAATGGCTAAAGAATCAAGGAAAGCGCGTGAGCGCAAGAGAGAAGCGTTAGTAGAAAAATACGCTGCGAAAAGAGCCGCTTTGAAAGAAGCTGGTGATTGGGATGCTCTTCAGAAGTTGCCAAAGAATTCATCTAAAGTTAGAGTACACAACAGATGTTCTTTAACTGGTCGTCCAAGAGGTTACATGCGTCAGTTTGGTATCTCAAGGGTAACTTTTAGAGAAATGGCATTAGCTGGTAAGATCCCAGGAGTTAAAAAATCAAGTTGGTAATCGTTTTTTAGGAAAGATATGGTAACAGATCCTATAGCAGATTTTCTTACTCGCGTTCGTAACGCGAGTAGTGCTCAACTCAAGATAGTTGAGATTCCAGCTTCAAACACAAAGAAGGCATTAACTAAGATCTTATTTGATCAAGGTTACATCTCTAACTACATGTTTGAAGAGGATAACAAACAAGGCGTAATTAAGATCGCTTTGAAGTACAATCCTTCTACGAAGGTACCTGCAATCACAAAATTGCAAAGAGTTTCTAAGCCAGGTTTAAGAAAGTACAGTAGCTCTGATGAGTTACCTAGAATCTTGAATGGTTTAGGAATCGCAATCGTTTCTACTTCTAAAGGTGTTATCACTGATAAAGAAGCTAGAAAATTGAACGTAGGTGGTGAAGTATTGTGCTACGTATACTAATAGTTAAGAATAAGTAAAAAGTTTAAAATGTCAAGGATAGGTAAATCCCCCATTACAATCCCGAGTGGAGTTGAAGTGAAAGTTGACGGACAAACAATCACTGTTAAAGGAGCTAAAGGTGAATTGACTGAAGTTTTAGATTCAGCAATCACTGTAGAGCAAAATGACGGTGTGTTAACTTTTAACCGCGCATCTGAGTCTCCAGATCACAGAGCTAAACACGGGTTATCTCGTGCTTTGGTACAAAACATGATTGTTGGAGTATCGGAAGGGTATAAGAAAGTTTTAGAAGTAATTGGAGTAGGTTACAGAGCAACTACACAAGGTCAGAGATTAGATTTGGCTGTAGGTTACTCTCACCCAATTATGATAGAACTTCCGAAAGAAATTAAGGTATCTGCTGCTACTGAAAAAGGTAAAGCACCAGTTGTTACATTGGAATCACACGATAAACAATTGTTAGGACAAGTAGCTGCCAAAATTCGTTCCTTCCGTAAACCAGAACCTTACAAAGGTAAAGGTATTCGTTTCCAAGGTGAAGAAGTAAGAAGAAAAGCTGGTAAAGCAGCAGGTAAATAATCTTAATTTTTGATTAAATGGCATTTAGTAAAGAAGCAAGAAGAGCTAAGATCAAAAGAAGAATCAGAAAAAATATTTTTGGTACTTCAGAAACTCCAAGATTAACAGTTTTCCGTAGTAACAAGCAAATCTACGCACAAATCGTTGACGATAATAAAGGAGTTACTATTGCATCTGCATCTTCTTTAGGAAACAAAGACGCTGAGAAATTACCAAAGGTAGAACAAGCAGCATTTGTTGGAAAAATGATCGCTGAAGCAGCAATCAAAGCAGGCGTGGAAAAAGTAGTTTTCGATAGAAATGGATACTTATACCACGGTAGAATTAAATCGTTGGCTGACTCAGCAAGAGAAGGCGGACTTAAATTTTAATTGTTATGGCAGCAAACAATATTAATAGAGTAAAATCATCTGATATCGAACTAAAAGATAAGTTAGTTGGTATTAATAGAGTTACTAAAGTAACTAAAGGTGGTCGTACTTTCTCTTTCTCAGCTATCGTAGTAGTAGGTGATGAGAACGGGATTGTAGGTCACGGATTAGGTAAAGCAAAAGAAGTAACAGAAGCAATTTCTAAAGGAATTGATGATGCGAAGAAGAACCTAATCAGAGTTCCAATCATTAACGATACTGTGCCTCACGCACAAAAAGGTAAGTTTGGTGGAGCTCGCGTTCTACTTAAGCCAGCTTCTAACGGTACAGGAGTAATCGCAGGTGGTGCGATGCGTGCTGTATTGGAAAGTGTTGGTATCCACAACGTATTGGCAAAATCTCAAGGATCTTCTAACCCACACAACGTGGTTAAGGCAACTATGGATGCTTTGTCTCAAATGAGAGATGCAGTAGCTGTAGCTAAGCAAAGAGGAGTTTCTATGGATAAAGTGTTTAACGGTTAATAATATCTGAAAATGGCTACAATTAAAATTAAGCAAGTAAGAAGCGCTATTAATCGTTCACAAAGACAAAAGAGAACGATCCAAGCGTTAGGATTTAGAAAGTTAAACCAAGTAATTGAGAAGGAAGCAACTCCTCAAATCCTTGGTATGGTGAAAAAAGTTCAACACTTAGTTGAAGTAGTTGAGTAGAACCTATAAAAATTAAGAAAGATGAATCTAAATAATTTAACTCCAGCAAAAGGTTCTATCAAAAGCGATAAGCGTATTGGTAGAGGTCAAGGTTCAGGACATGGTGGTACAGCTACTCGTGGACACAAAGGAGCTAAGTCAAGATCTGGATATAAAAGAAAGATTGGTTTCGAAGGTGGTCAAATGCCATTGCAGAGACGTGTACCTAAGTTCGGTTTTAAAAACATTAACCGTGTAGAGTACAAAGCAATTAATCTAGATATTATTCAGAATTTAATTGACAAAAAAGGAGTAACAGAAATAAACCCTGAAGTATTGCGTGAGAACGGTTTGTGCTCTCGTAATGAGTTAGTTAAGATTTTGGGAAGAGGAGAGTTGAAATCGAAGATAGACGTTACTGCTCACAAGTTTTCAACAACTGCAAAAGCAGGAATTGAAGATAAAGGTGGGAATTGTACAGAAATCTAATTAACTTTGCCAACTATTTTAACCCAAAATGAAAAAGTTTATACAAAATATTAAGAATATCTGGAAAGTTGAAGAATTGAGAAAGAGGTTAGTAATAACCCTTTCTCTTATTCTTGTTTATCGTATAGGATGTTATATTGTTCTACCTGGTGTAGACAGTTCTAAGTTAACTTCGGATTTATCAGAATCAGCTGGTACGTTTGAAGGTTTACTTGGTTTGTTATCAGGTGGAGGATTTACTAATGCTTCATTTTTAGCATTGGGTATCATGCCTTACATCTCCGCTTCTATCATTATGCAGTTATTAGGTATGGCAGTTCCTGCTGTACA
>NZ_JBVCPV010000178.1:0-6302 GCF_057456495.1 Lishizhenia sp.
CGGGAATCAATAGGATAGAGGCCGATTTGAGTTTGAAATCTAAATTCATACAAGGAGGGTTAGTTTTTGCTTTAATAGATGACACACCTGTGATTTTTTATATGAATGAGGGAGAAACTATTATGAAAAACAATGCAAATGTAAGTGGAGGTAAAAATAAAGAGTCTTTGCAAATGGTGAAAGTAGATGATGATTGTAATTTCAGTTTTAGTGAACTTTGGAATGAATCAGAAAAATCACTAGTATATTTATATACATCCGCCACCTCTATAAATGATGGAGAAATAACTTTTTATGGTTACGGAAGAAAAAATGGAGTGAATACGGTTTACGCCAATTATAAATTATAGAAATCACTGGTAAAAAGCCCGGAGCTGATAGCTTCGGGCTTTTTGTATCCACCCCCTTCGTCCCACACAAGACACCCTGCCTCAAACCTTTCGCTTTGTTTTTTGTTATTTTTAAGATATGCAAAACAAGCGCCATACATCCAGCCTTATTTTTAAACAGTTTATCAAAGAAGAAGATACTCCCTTTGATAAATTGTTCAACATTTGGAAGGAAATCATCGTGCATACTTCGGGGGATGTAGACGAGAGTTTTGAATGGTTGGAAACCCTCGATCAAGAATACCAATTAACAACGCCTGAGTATACCCTTGATGATTTTCGAGAAGACCTTAAGAAAAAAGGCTACATCAAAGACGATACGGATAACCCGAAAAAGGGTGGAATGAAAATCACGGCGAAGTCGGAACAAATGTTACGACAATCAGCCTTGGAACAAATCTTTGGAAATTTAAAGAAGCGAGGGAAAGGAAATCATAAAACCAAACACCTCGGACAAAGTCTGGATAAAACGGGCGAGTATAGAGATTATCGTTTTGGAGATAACCTAGACAATATTGCGCTTACAGAATCTATACGCAACGCACAAATCAATAATGGTATTGGCGAATTTCAGCTGACGGAGCAAGATTTGGTGGTAGAAGAAACCCACCATAAATCTTCTATGAGCACCGTGTTGATGATAGATATTAGTCACTCCATGATCTTGTATGGCGAAGATAGAATAACACCTGCTAAAAAGGTAGCCATGGCCTTGACGCAACTCATACAAACGCGCTACCCCAAAGATTCTATAGATGTAATTGTGTTTGGGAATGATGCCTGGCCGATAAAGATTAAAGATTTGCCCTATTTACAGGTGGGGCCTTACCATACCAATACGGTTGCCGGACTCCATCTTGCCTTAGATATCTTACGTCGAAAGCGTAACACCAACAAGCAGATTTTTATGATTACCGATGGTAAACCAAGTTGTGTGCGCGAGAAAGATGGTTTCTATTACAAGAACTCTTTCGGATTAGATCCTTACATTACAGAGCAGTGTTACAACATGGCAGCACAAGCCAGAAAATTAAACATACCCATCACAACTTTTATGATCGCTAGAGACAGCTATCTCATGGAGTTTGTAGAGAATTTTACCGAAGCCAACCAAGGAAAGGCGTTTTATACAGGACTTCAAGGTTTGGGGGAAATGATATTTGAAGATTACGAAACCAACCGTAAAAAGAGAATTAGATAATGAAAGATATAGTACAACTCAAAACACTTGGCGACTTAAAAGCCGTAGGTTATAAAACAAAACCTATTAAAGATGAATTACGCGATAACCTCATTGCCAAAATAAAAGCGGGTGAAACCGTTTTTAAAGGAATACACGGTTATGAGAATACGGTAATTCCACAACTGGAGAACGCCATACTCGCTAAGCATAACATTAACTTTTTAGGTTTAAGGGGGCAAGCCAAAACGCGTTTAGCCCGACTAATGGTAGATTTGCTGGATGAGTATATTCCCATCATAGAAGGCTCAGAAATTAACGATGACCCTTTTGCCCCATTGTCGCGTTATGGAAAAGAAGTGGTGGCCAAGCAAGGTGATTTAACCCCCATTTCCTGGTTGCACCGTTCCGATAGATTTGCAGAAAAACTGGCAACACCAGATGTTACCGTAGCAGATATTATTGGAGATGTGGATCCTATCAAAGCAGCCAATTTAAAGTTGTCCTATGCCGATGATAGAGTTATACATTTTGGAATGATTCCACGTGCTAACCGTTGTATTTTCGTGATCAATGAAATTCCTGATTTACAAGCAAGAATACAGGTAGCACTTTTCAATATCTTACAAGAAGGAGACATACAAATTAGAGGTTTCAAATTGCGTTTGCCCTTGGATATGCAATTCATTTTTACAGCAAACCCTGAGGATTATACGAACAGAGGAAGTATTGTGACGCCATTGAAAGATAGAATAGGCTCTCAAATTCTTACCCATTATCCAAAAACCATGGAAGTGGCTAAGAGAATTACGGCCCAAGAGGTAGAGAAAGTAATAGGTAAGAAAGAAGAAATCCATATCAACGAATTGGCGCGACAACTGGTAGAACAAATCTCATTCGAAGCTAGAAAGAGTGATTTTGTAGATGAAAAAAGTGGGGTGAGTGCGCGTTTGAGTATAACAGCACTTCAAAACTTGATTGCCAGTGCAGAGCGCAGAATGTTCTTGGCAGGTGATGCAACAACAGCCATTCGTTTATCCGATTTCCTAAGTATAATTCCGGCCATTACCGGTAAGGTGGAGTTGGTTTATGAAGGAGAACAAGAAGGAGCAGCGCAAGTAGCAGAATACTTAATTGGAGATGCTATTTTAAGTTTAAGCGAGCAGTTCTTCCCTAAAATTTCTAACCTTGAAAAACCAGGGGTAGAGCAATGGTATCAGAAGGTGGTGAATTGGTTCGTGGAAAATGATGCTTTTGAATTAACCTTAACAGCTAGTAATGATGAGTATGCCTCGGCTTTAAACAGAGTAACGCCCTTGGAAGACATACTTAAGGATTACCAACCTAATGTGAAAAAAGATGAAGACAAACTTTTCTTAAAAGAACTGATTCTTTGGATGTTGGTTGAAAAAGAAAAGCTCAGTAAATCACAACAAGATACAGGTTATGCCATCAAGGATAACTTGGGTGATTTTCTCAAAATGTAGTACCAATTAAGAATATTGAATTAAGAATTATTGAGGGGAGCAGCTTTTGGTTGACTCCCTTTTTTGTTGGTCCTCGAGTAGACTAAGGCCTAGATATATGGATTAATTCATAATCTATTGCTCATCTCGACTCCGCTCGATAACCTAGGATACGGGTCATTTTTTTGGTCAGGAGGTGTCCGAGCGAAGCGTTGTGATGAGCGTAGCCGAATTATCGATGGGCCGACACACTTCATCTATTTCCTACTTCTGCCTTATTAATTATTAATTCTTAACTACCTTTGCACCATGTTGGTAGAGATAGACGATAAAGTAGTTTCTTTAGAGATATTCCAAAAGAAATTCGTTTGCGATTTAAGTGCGTGTAAAGGAGAATGTTGTGTAGCCGGAGATTCTGGGGCACCTTTGACAGAAGAAGAGGTAAGTATCTTGGAAGATGTTTACGAAGATGTTAAGCCCTACATGCGTAAAGAAGGTATAGAAGCCGTTGAAGAGCAAGGGGTTTTCTATATGGATTACGACAACGAACCTGTTACCACTTTAGTGAATGGAGCTGAATGTGCCTTTGTTGGGTACGACGATAAAGGAACAGCGCTTTGTACTATCGAACAAGCATGGAGAGACGGTAAAATTGACTGGAAGAAACCACAATCGTGTAACCTTTACCCTATCCGTGCGAAAAAATACCGTGATTTTGAAGCCTTGAATTACCATGAATGGCCCATTTGTAAACCCGCTTGTGAGTGTGGTGATAAATTGAACGTGAGCATATTCCGTTTCTTAAAAGAACCGTTAATCTCTGCATACGGAGAAGAGTTCTACAAGAAAATGGAAGAGGTAGACAAAGCTTTAAAAGAGGAGAATGAAGAAAAATAATCCACTCTACACACAAGGCTGGTCAGATTACGAACTCATAGATGCTGGAGGAAATGAAAAACTAGAGCGTTGGGGAGATATTATTACGATTAGACCAGAAGTACAAGCCTATTTTAAGAGTAAAATCCCAAAAAGCAAGTGGCAAGAAATGGCGCACTTGAAGTTTATCGATACCGGTAAACAAAAAGGGAAATGGCAAACACTTAAACCTTGTGAACAGCAGTGGCAAGTAAACTTTCACGAGCTCACCGTAAACCTAGCAACTACGCAATTCAAGCATTTGGGAATGTTTCCAGAGCAAGCGACCAATTGGGAAGTATTGCGCGAGGAACTAGGAGAAGGAAAGAAATTCCTGAATCTCTTTGCCTATACAGGTATTGCATCTGTTGTGGCCAAATCTACCGGAGCTGATGTAACACATGTTGATTCTGTAAAGCAACTGATCACTTGGGCCAAAGAGAACATGGAAAGCTCAGGTTTAAGCGATATACGTTGGATTTGTGACGATGCTTTAAAGTTTGCCAGCAAAGAAGTGAAAAGAGGAAATACCTATGACCTTATTGTGATGGATCCTCCTGCATTTGGTTTAGGTGCTAAAGGTGAACGTTGGAAAATAGAGGAGAAGTTAGATGTTCTTATCGCTACGGCCTACGACTTGTTAAACAAAGGCGGCTTGCTGATTTTAAACACCTATTCTCCACGTGTAGAATTGCAAGACATCGCCAATACGAGCAGAAGATATTTTAACCCCAATAACACGACCTTAAACGAGCTCTGGATGGAAACCAAGCACGGTAATCAAATGTTTTACGGACATCTACTTAGAGCAAGGAAATAAGCTTGCATTAACCGTTTCAGGAGCAATGCGTTTTACCTTGTAATTTCTCCCCATCGCATTAATGACAGTTGCTAATTGTATATCCAGCATACTCAACCCTTGTATATCGTGCGTAAACAGGTGTATTTCTAATTTGTTGTACACATTACACCATTCTGGATGGTGCTGTATTTCTTCAGCATGAAGTGCTATTTCTGTCATTGCAGCGAAAGCAGCTTTAAAATCTTCGAACACAAATTCACTACACAATTTCCCTTCTTTCAACACCCAACCATCTAAGGTTTTTAAGGCTTTCTTAATTTCAAGTTCAGTCAATTTTCGCATGACCTTAAGTTACGGAAAATCAAAGAGAAGCATGTTTCTTTAAAGTTAAGTTTTTGAGCTTTTTTGAGATTGGAAATTTTGTTTTCCTTTTAGGAACTCTGTGTGATCTATGACATAAGTTTATACTTCTTAAACTGGCCTCTCGATACTTCGACTGTCGCTCAGTACGGCGCTCTGCTCGAGGACCTCGTATATACCTTTCATAGGAAGTCTAAGTTAAGGTTTCCGAGCGGAGTCGAGGAACCGAAACTATGGCTTTCTAACCGTCTAAAAGTCTAACAATCTATGAAAAAAATCTACGAAAGCTTATCCGTCAAAATACGCATTTCGATAACCGGCGCTATCTTTTCGTAAATGATGTTGTAGACCGCCTCAACAATAGGCATTTCTACTTGGAATTTCTTGTTGATTTCCATGACACTTTTGGTCGCATAGTACCCTTCAGCTATCATGTCCATTTCTAATTGTGCTGTCTTTACAGAATACCCTTTACCGATCATGAAACCAAAGGTTCTGTTACGGGAGAATTTGGAGTAAGAAGTTACCAATAAATCTCCTAAATAAGCACTTGTTTTTACGTCACGGTGAATAGGACTCACTTCATCAATAAAGTTCTCTATTTCCTGAATCGCATTAGAGATCAATACCGCTTGGAAGTTGTCTCCATAACCGAGTCCGGCACAAATACCAGAAGCTAAGGCGTACACGTTTTTCAATACGGCAGAAAGCTCTGTACCGAACAAGTCGTCAGAAACTGTAGTCTTGATAAAGCGGGAAGCCATGATCTCTGCCATTTCTTCGGCCAAATCTTCGTTGGAACACGCTAAAGTAAGGTAAGATAAACGTTCTAGGGCTACTTCTTCGGCATGACAAGGTCCACAAATGATACCGATGTCATCGTAAGGAATATCAAAAGTTTTGTGGATGAAACGCGCAGGAATAGCATTGTATTCTGGAACGATACCTTTCACGGCTGAAAAAACATACTTACCTTTAAAAATTGACTTATCGATAGGTTCGAACAAATCATTTAAAAAGGCAGAAGGTGTAGCAATGATTAATATCTCCGCTTCTTCAATAACACGGACGATATCTGTGGTAACATCTATCTTATCTGTGTCAAATTCTACAGACTGTAAATAGCGTGGGTTTTTCTTGTATTTCTTGATGTGTTCTACAGCATCTTCGTTACGCATCCACCAACCTAC
>NZ_JBVCPV010000179.1:0-6003 GCF_057456495.1 Lishizhenia sp.
ACCACCTAATTGGTGAGCAGCACCGAAGTCTGTAGATAAACCACCACCCTTTGGATTTTGAATTAAAACTACTAATACAAGTAGTACACTCGCCAAAAGGATTAAGATAGTAAGTAATGTTCCCATGATTTATTTAATTAATTTTTGTTTCAGTTTTTTAATTTGATTTGCAAAGAAACTCTTTTTTTCTGGAAATTTCAACATTAATTGCTCATAAGATGCAATTGCTTTTGGATAATTCCCTTGAGCGGCAAAGATTTGAGCCAAGGTTTCTGATACTGGAAGGCTTGATTCGTCTAGACTTTTCTTAGCAACTTTACTTGGAGAAAAGAATTCCTTTTTCGGCCTACTTATTTGTGGTTCTTCGTTAATAAACTTCTCGATAATGCTTTCAACTTTTGATTTTGGCGCTTCAACAGGTGTGTTTTCTGTCGTCGCTTCTTCAATTTCTGGAGCTGTTTTCGTTTCAGTAGGTTGCGCTACCTCATTTTCTACTTCTTGAGTAGTTTCTTTTTCTACTTTTTGAACCTTAATTTCTTCTTTTGGAGAAGCAGTGTTCTCTGCCTTTTTGGCCGCTAACCACGCGAAGAAATTATGCGGTTCATCGCTTGTGTTTTCCTCTTCTTTTTGATTTTCCTCAATTTGAGGGGAAGTGATTACTTCGTTTTCGGCTTCTGTAATTTCAGATGTATCTTCAGTAGAAATGCTTTCCAATGGGCGAGTTGAATTATCTTCAACATCTTCAATTTGGACTTCTTCTTCGAGTTCTTCTTCTTGAATCTCTGTTTGAACCAGTTCTTCTGTAGAAACCTCTTGCTCTATGCTTCTGCTCACTGCAGCTGCATACATATCTACCTCTAAAGTATCTTTAGGCAGCTCTTCTTGTACTTCAGTTGGAGCTTCAGTTTCTTCAACTTCATCTGTGTTATCTCTGCTTTGAACTGCAACTTCCTCACTTTCCTGTTCTTGAGGAGTGAAGCCAAACTTTACTTCTTCCTTTTCCTCCGATGAAATATTATTGTTTTCCTCTGATGTTTCGGGCTCTGCTTCTTCTATAGATTCAGCAGCATTTAAACTGAAAATAGGAGTTTCCTCCTCTTCCGAGGTTTTCTTGTTATCAGCTTCTTCTGTTGCAGAAATTGCGTTTGTTTCAGGTTCTTCAAGTGCTTCAATACGCTCAGTAGAAGTTTCTTCTTCTGCAACTTCCTTAGGCATAGATGACTCTTCGGGAATTGTTGAAGGTACTGAATCACTTTCGCTCTCAACCCTTGTTTGAATGTCGTGAGTCAAATTAAACAAACGAATTCTATCTGGGATTCTATAGGCATGCTCACTAAGCTCCTCTTCGAAGCTAAAGTCGTCATGTTGTGATAACCCTGAAAGGAGTAGTAATGAAAAAACAGGAGAAAAGCTGTATTTCTCCGCCAAGTTTTTCAACGCGGGGATGTCCGATTTTTCAATTTTACTCGGATCAATAATTCTCTCTGTTAAATCTGCTTTATTCATCTTACCAATTCGAAAGTAGTTCGTTGATAACGTCTTGTATGATCTGTCGGTTAACTTCTTCGTATAAATTTGTTTCTATGCTTCCCAAGTCTTGTGCTGCGTCGTAATCTGCAAAACGAGAGGCGCGAACTTGCATCATATCTTCTTCTGGTGAGGTGATGAAAATATCAAACATCGCCGTAATGGTTAATCTGTTTTTGGAAGCATTATCGTTGCCTTGAATCGCTACGGGAGCAATTTCATAACCTATCACATTTCCGGTAATATTGATTTGTGACTCGTGATTTCCGGTATTCAATTTTAAGCCTGTTCTGTTTTGAATTTCGTCTTTTAACTCCTCTGTAAGTAAAGGAGCATAATTCAAAGGAGCATTGGCAGCTTCACTTTTAATCGTTTCTACAGAAAAATATTTCCAGCTCGGATCTATACTTCCGTCTTTAAAACCTACACTCGTTGGCCAGCAACTGGTAAGTAGTAAGAATGAAACAAAAAAGAGGGCTAACTTCATCATATCTATGCCGAATATACTAACTTATTTTAAATGGAATTCTTTGATTTTCCTGTACAGTGTACGCTCAGAAATTCCTAATTCTTTGGCGGCATACTTACGTTTACCATTGTGTTTTTCCAAAGCTTTTTGAATGAGTTCTTTTTCCCTGTCTTCTAAGGATAAAGATTCCTCTATCTCTACATGGTCTTCGTAGTCATCTTCAATAATGCGAATCTCATCGTCTTTGCCAGCGTCATAATCATTGTCGCGTTTTACCGGACTGGGTAAGTAGCTTTTCGGAGTATCTGTTTGATAATCCTCGTACATCTTATTGAGCACATCTCTTTGATTTGCACTCAAGTTAACGTCTGAGTTATTGTTTAGAATTTCAACCACCAATTTTTTCAATTCATTGAGGTCGTTTTTCATGTCGAACAAGAATTTGTACATCAATTCTCTATCGCTATAAAACTCATCTTTTTCCTTTTCCTTATTTACAATCGCAGGTAAGTTACTGTGATGTTTTTCAGGAAGGTATTGTCTTAATATTTCTGGAGTTAACAGTCTCTCATTTTCAATAACTGAAATCTGTTCTGCGATGTTTTTAAGCTGACGTATATTACCAGGCCAAGGGTAATTCAAGATTAATTCTACTGCCTCATCAGTTAATTTAACTGCAGGCATCCTGTATTTCTCAGCAAAGTCATGCGCAAATTTTCTAAACAATAGATGTATATCGTCTTGTCTATCGCGCAAGGGTGGAAGCTGAATAGGAACAGTACTTAATCTATACAAAAGGTCTTCTCTAAACTTACCTTTTTGTATGGCTTCCATCATATTTTCGTTGGTTGCCGCAACTACTCTAACGTCTGTTTTAATGACCTTAGATGAACCCACGCGAATGAATTCACCTGTTTCTAAAACACGTAACAAACGCACTTGAGTTTGCATAGGAAGTTCTGCAACTTCATCCAAGAAAATTGTTCCGCCGTCAGCTACTTCAAAATACCCTTTACGACTTCCACTAGCACCCGTAAAGGCTCCTTTTTCGTGACCAAATAATTCAGAATCAATTGTTCCTTCGGGAATTGCACCACAGTTTACTGCGATGTACTCTCCGTGTTTTCTAGAACTTAATTGATGTATGACTTGTGGGATAATCTCTTTCCCTGTACCACTTTCACCCGTAACAAGAACAGAGATATCTGTAGGAGCTACTTGCGCAGCTACTTCCAACGCTCTATTTAAAAGCGTTGCGTTACCAATAATTCCGAAACGTTGTTTTATCTGTTGTATAGTCATAGTCAATTAAAAAATAAAAAGCTTAGGCTATTGCTTCTCCAATTAATGTTGCAGAAGTACAATCTGTAATTTTTACATCAACATAAGAAGCAGGTTGAACATCTATTTTAGGGAAAACAACCATTGTGTTTTGATCGTTTCTTCCACAAAGCATTTCTTCTGACTTCTTAGAGTTTCCTTCAACCAATACTTTTACTGTTTTTCCAACGTAACTCTGGTTGATGGCATTACCTTGTTCTCTTTGCAAAGTAATGATCTCCGTTAAACGTCTTTGTTTAACTTCTTCCGGAATATCGTCTTCGTATTTTCTTTCTGCTAAAGTTTTTGGTCTTTCAGAGTATTTGTACATGTAAGCAAAATCAAATTTTACTTCTTCGATTAAGCTCAATGTATCTCTGTGCTGCTCCTCAGTTTCTCCACAGAATCCTGTAATGATGTCTGTACTAATTGCAGCCTCAGGAACGATACGTTTAATAGCATCAATTCTATTTAAGTACCATTCTCTTGAATATCCTCTGTTCATTTTTTTCAATACTTCCGTATTTCCAGATTGAACAGGAAGGTGGATATAGTTACAAATGTTGTCGTATTTCGCAATTGTTTCCAATACTTCATCCGTCATATCTTTTGGGTGTGAAGTAGAGAAACGAATTCTTAAATCTGGATGAACCTCTGCACACATTGCCATCAATTCTGCAAAGTTGGTCGTTGGTTTTGTTTCATCCTTAATTTCTCCTTTGTTGGTAATGTTCCAACGGTAGCTATCTACGTTTTGTCCTAATAAGGTTACCTCTCTGTATCCTTGTTCGAATAAATCTCTACATTCTTGAACGATGGTTTGTGGATCTCTCGATCTTTCTCTACCTCTGGTAAAAGGTACTACACAGAAAGAACACATGTTATCACAACCTCTTGTTATACTTACAAATGATGAAATTCCTTTGTTGTCTAAACGAACAGGACTAATATCAGCATACGTTTCTTCTCTACTTAAAAGAACGTTTACCGCTTTTTGTCCACCTTCTACTTCGTTGATTAAAGAAGGAAGGTCTCTGTATGAATCCGGACCAGCAACGATGTCTACCAATTTCTCTTCCTCTAAGAGCTGTTTTTTCAAACGTTCAGCCATACAACCTAACACTCCAACTATTAAAGAAGGTTGGTGTTGCTTGCGGTATTTAAAGTTAGTTAAACGCTTACGAACTCTTTCTTCAGCGTTTTCACGAATACTACACGTGTTAATTAAAATAAGGTCTGCCTCCGTTTCATCGTTGGTAGTTTGATACCCTTGCTTAATTAAAATAGATGCAACTACTTCACTATCTGAAAAGTTCATTGCACACCCGTAGCTTTCTAAAAATAATTTCTTTCCATTAGGATTTGATGATGATGCCATTTCTAATGCCTCACCTTGTCTGTTTTCGTCTATCTTCTTTCCCTCAAGAATATTATCCATCATTGTTCATCAAATTTGTGGGACAAAAGTAACTAAAATATAAGATTAGTGTCAAAATGGCAGAGTGAAAATACGTTAATTAAAGACGAAGCTAGCGAACTTTTTACCAAGAAATCTTGTATACAAGGAGAGCTTAATTTAATAGAGTTTCCCGGGGTGGTTTGTTTTTAGCAATAATTTAAACTTATTTTGCAGCTAATTCGATTCACCTCTTAATACAGAAAAAGGACATGTCAAAGAATTTAGTAATTGTTGAGTCACCTGCTAAAGCGAAAACCATAGAAGGTTATTTAGGGAAAGATTTTACTGTGAAATCTAGTTATGGTCACGTGAGAGATCTTGCCAAAAAAGGTTTAGCAATAGACGTAGAAAACAATTTTAAACCTGATTATTCGGTGAGTCCAGACAAGAAAGCGCTGGTATCAGAATTAAAGAAATTAGTGAAAGGTGCCGATACGGTATGGCTCGCAACCGATGAGGACCGCGAGGGAGAAGCAATTTCTTGGCACTTATACGAGACGCTTGGATTGGAGAAAAAAGAGACGAAGAGAATTACCTTTAATGAGATTACTAAAACAGCCATCTTAAAAGCAATTGAAAGTCCGAGAGAGATTAATAAAGAGTTGGTAGATGCGCAGCAGGCACGACGAATTTTAGATAGATTGGTAGGTTTTGAACTTTCTCCAGTGTTGTGGAAAAAGGTGAAGCCAAGTTTATCTGCTGGTCGAGTACAATCTGTAGCTGTACGTTTAATTGTAGAGCGCGAAAGAGAAATTCAAAACTTTACACCAGAGACATTTTACAGGTTGTCTGGTTTCTTTCAAAAAGATGCAGATACAATTAAGGCGGATTTAGCACATAACTTAGGAACGGATAAAGAGGTAGAAGCATTCTTAGCTTCATGTAAAGCAGCAGATTTCGAAATCACAGATGTGGTTAAAAAGCCAGGAACAAAATCTCCTACTGCACCCTTTACTACATCTACTTTACAACAAGAGGCCAGTTTGAAATTAGGTTTTAGTGTATCTAGAACCATGTCTGTAGCACAGCGCTTGTACGAAGCAGGTAAGATAACGTACATGAGAACGGATTCTGTGAACTTCTCGGATGATGCAATCAACGCGGCAGAAAAAGAAATAAAATCAGCTTACGGATCAGAATATTCTAACCCGAAGCGTTATAAGAATAAAAACTCTGGAGCACAAGAGGCCCACGAAGCAATTCGTCCAACAAGCTTTGCGACGCACAG
>NZ_JBVCPV010000180.1:0-5919 GCF_057456495.1 Lishizhenia sp.
AACTTGGTAGCTTTGATTTTCCACCCCTAGAACAAAGAGCATGTCCTGAGCTGGATTTGGATAAAGTGTAAGTTCATTTGTTATTTTCTCTACGGTAGACAAAGGCGGGGTTACAAGATTTAAGAAGGAAATATCATAACTGTACATAGACCTACCAAAAGTACCTGCAATTAATTTTTCGTTTTCGTAATCAATCTCAACATCCATTACAGCAATAACTGGCATATCCGTTCCCAAATAAGTCCAATTTAAACCCGTGTTTTGAGTAATGAACACTCCTGCATCGGTTCCCACAAAGATTACACTATCACTAGTCCCGTTCGCAATACAAATACTATTAATTCCTATTGGTGGTAGGTCACCAGAAATATCTATCCAAGTATTGCTGTTTGCAGTCTTTCGAAATAAATAGGATGCACTATCACTATTAAAATAGCCGTTAAAACTTGCATACACAACATTGAGATTTTCGTAGCTCAATTTTATATCGGTAACATACTTTTGAGGCAATGGGGATCCGGGTGTAAGATCTACAAACGAGGCAGGGCCATTTTGAATATTACTTGATTCAAATATTTTACCATCCGTACTCCCTGTGTAAACAACATTATTGCTATACAGACCTATTTCAACCTCCGAGAGTGAATGAAAAGTATTTTGTCCTCCTAGGTTATTCGTTAAATCATTAGAAAGAATGGAATAAAACGTATTGGGTAAATTACTGACCACATTTAGCCTATCTGACCCAAACAACAATCTCCCCGAACCATTTATATAATGTACAGCTGGATTTGTATGGATGGCAAGGTTATTCGGAAATTCAAATAAATCTACCGTTTTAGACTTTAACTTACTCCCTGTACTATACACATAGCTCAACGTGTCATTCGCAAAAACCTTGTAAGCTGTATGACCCGGAAAATAAGGATCTCTACTCCAATTTTGATTATTAAGCTCATCTCCATACACAATACCTATATGTTGTGCTGCCCCCATGTAAAAATTTGGGTAATCACTTAAGGGGGTTACATCATAATATTG
The DNA here is from genome assembly GCF_057456495.1 of Lishizhenia sp. Classification (NCBI taxonomy): domain Bacteria; kingdom Pseudomonadati; phylum Bacteroidota; class Flavobacteriia; order Flavobacteriales; family Crocinitomicaceae; genus Lishizhenia; species Lishizhenia sp. The sequence continues at coordinate 1,042 of NZ_JBVCPV010000180.1, forward strand.
TGTGATTGGCAAGTACCCGAGAGGAAGCCATTCCACTCCACTATTTTCAAAAACACCGTGAATGGATGCGACTTTGAAACTCGAATTACCATCAAAAAGGACATCATGAATATGTGACGTAGAGTTCTCTCTAAACCATTCGGATTTCTTCTCCCATGTAAGCCCAGCATCTGTGGAACTCCAAATTTCCAAACCCGGCATTACAACATGCTCCTCATTCAGGGGGTCTACATAGACACTTGTCAATTCCCAAGGTTGAAAATTATAAAAATCATACCCGTATGCATTGAAAAATAGTGCATCGTTTTTTCTGATTTGCCAACTTTGTCCTCCATCAAAGGATGCAAGTAACAACAAACCAGCCCCGTTGTTTTGCGCCACAACTACGTATACATAATCATCATTCGAGGGTGCAATTTCTACTCCTATCCTTCCGTTAATCGTATAGGGCAAATTCAAATTAACCAACTGCCACGTATCACCTCCATCTATACTTTTGTATAACTTGGTATCTACTCCTGTATGCACTCTTTTTCCAAATTGAAGCATGCGGTTATAATTTGCAGCATAGAGGATATTTGGATCTTGCTTGCTTCTAGAAATATCCACAACTCCACTTGAATCACTCACCAAAAGTTTCTGTTGCCAGGTAATTCCACCGTCTGTCGACCTATATATTCCTCTTTTATTATTTTTCTCAAAAGGACTCCCTAAACAAGCTGCTATTATTTCGTTTTCATTGCTTGGATTAACCGACAACTCTGCAACAACTCCCACATCATTGAGTCCCAAATTCACCCACGTATTGCCATAATCCGTTGACTTGTAAACCCCATCTCCAACGTAAGATGGATCCGAAAAGTTTACATCTCCAGTACCTACAAATAAAACACTATCATTAGAAGGAAGAGATTGGATTGTTGAAACACTCAAGAATACCTGATCATCGAACAGCGGTTGCCAACTCACGCCCCCATTTTCTGATCTAAAAACACCTCCATTTGCGGATCCTATATAAATAGTATCACTTCCCAAACGGGAAGAGTAAAGTTCATTTACAGATCCCCCAAGGTTTAATCCACCAATCAGATCCCAACTCTGATCTAAATCCGATTTTTGCAAGGCCTGGTTGTCCTTCATTTGCTTCACGTGCCGCATTGCCGATTTATACCCTTGAGTATTAAAAGACTGGTTTGGCGAAATTCGAGAACTGAAAACCGCTTCTTCCTTCTGCCCATAAAGAAATACAGAAAATGTAAATAATAAAACGATTAGTGGAAGTGTTTTCATAGCGTGAGGTTTTCCTTGCAAGATACAGGATATGAAACTTTTAGCCACAAAAAAAGCCCAAACTTTCGTTTGAGCTTTACTAGTCTATTTCTTTATCCTACAAGTGGAAATCTCTTTCAAATTCATCTTGCGTACCTAATGCTTTCAACATTTGTCCGTGTACTTTCAATGCTTTGAAGAAGGTCTTTTGCGAGTTGTATGGCAAATTGTATTCTTCTGCTGTTTTACGAACAATGTGAGAAAGGTTTGTATAGTGTACGTGACAAATATTTGGGAACAAGTGGTGTTCTACCTGGTGATTTAAACCACCTACGAACCATGTAAACCATTTGCTTTTTTGCGCAAAGTTTGCTGTGTTGAACAACTGGTTAACCGCCCAATCCGCTTTGATATTTCCTGAATCATCTGGAACAGGGTAATCCGATGAAGGAACAACGTGAGCTGGTTGGAAGATACATCCTAATGTTAAACCTGCGATGAAGTGTAACATGATGAAACATAAAACTGTTCCCCACCAAACCATAGGAGATAAAATCAATGGCAATACCAAAGTAACTCCGTAATACATGATTTTAGAAATAATCGTAACGGTCATCATGTGATTATAACTCTTCTGTTGTGTCTTCGTTAATCCTAACTTCTTGTAACGCGCCAATTGTTTAAAATCTTTTGCTGTAATCCAAGAAATTGTCATTAACCCATAGAAGAACCATGCGTAAATGTGTTGGAAACGGTGTGCTTTATAACGTTTTGCGTGTGGAGAGAAACGCATTAACTTTCCAGGATCGATATCCTCATCCATACCTGTTACGTTTGTATAGGTATGGTGCAATACGTTGTGTTGAATTCTCCATGTAACATCAGAACCTCCTAAACAGTTCAACGTAAATCCTAGAACAGAATTCACCCAAGCCTTTTTAGAGTAGGCACCGTGACAAGCATCGTGCATTACTGATAAACCGATTCCGGCCATTCCTAACCCCATCAACATCCACATGAATACGATGGCCAAGTTATTTTCTAGTGTTGTAAGTATCAATACTAAAGGAACGATGTATAGCGCCAACATGAAGATTGTTTTAATTTTCATGTTCCAGTTACCATATCTATCGATATTGTTTTCCTTAAAGTAATCTCTTACTCTTTTTTGCAAAGTTTTGTAAAATTCAACGTTGTGTTCTTTGTCGAATCTAATTTGTGATATATTCATTCAATAAGTTTTATAGCAAGTTCTTGCACAACTTGAAAGGGCAAATTTACTACATTAAACGCAGATAATCTATTTTAATTGGATAGCCCTCTAATTAACACTGCCTAATGTCTCCTCATTACCGTCTAACAACAATTAACAAATCACTGTTCTCCAATACGTTGCACAAGATACAACACAAAGACCGATTGTGAAAGTTTGATAATTATCAATGCTTGGAAGGCTACGCTTTTGGATTGAGGGTGGGAGTGTACGATCGTTTGAGGGTTTGAGGGTTTGAGGGTTTGAAAGGTTGATTTAAAAATTTAAAAATGAGTAGAGTAAAGAATTTGAGGGATTTGAAAATTCAAACACTCCAACCTACTTAACTTGAAACAAACACTTCTGGGCATCTAGAAATCTAGCCTTCTAACCGCTAACAAATTAATTCTGCTTTCTTAATTCTTAATTTTAAATTAACCTTCCTATTTTTGCACCCACTATAAAAAAGTAAATATGGCTTCTATTGAATCTTACGATTTTCAAAACAAAAAGGCACTTGTACGTGTAGATTTTAATGTTCCTTTAGATAAGGAGACTTTTGAGATAACTGATGACACGAGAATGCGTGCAGCATTACCTACCATTAACCACATCTTAAATAACGGTGGTGCAGTAGTATTGATGTCGCACTTGGGTAGACCCAACGGTCCAGAAGAAAAATTCTCTTTGAAACACATCGTTGCACACCTGTCTACTTTATTGAATAAAGAGGTGAAATTCGTTAACGATTGTATAGGAGCTGAAGCTGAGGCGGTAACTTCTAACTTAAAAGCTGGTGAAGTTGCTTTGTTAGAAAACTTACGTTTTTACAAGCACGAAACTACAGGAACAGAAAGCTTTGCTAAACAATTAGCAGCACACGGTGATGTTTACGTTAACGACGCATTTGGAACAGCACACAGAGCGCACGCAAGTACAGCTATCATTGCTAAGTTTTTCCCGAATGATAAAATGTTCGGTTTCTTATTAGAAGGAGAAATTAAAAGTGTTGAGAAAGTATTGAACTCAACTGAAAAACCATTAACAGCTATTGTTGGTGGGGCAAAAGTAAGTTCTAAGATTACAATCATTGAGCGTTTGTTAGACAAGGTAGACAACTTGATTATTGGTGGAGGAATGGCCTACACTTTTGTAAAAGCTCAAGGTGGTGAAGTAGGTAACTCTTTAATTGAAGATGATTACTTAGAAACAGCGAGAAATATTATTGCCGAAGCTAAAAACAAAGGCGTTAATATTTGTATTCCTACAGATACGATAATTGCTGATGCATTTGATAACAATGCGAACACACAAGATGTTGCCATTGATGCTATTCCAGCAGGATGGATGGGGTTAGACATTTCTAAAAACTCTATGGAAGAATTCGCGAAAGTAATCGAAGCTTCTAAATTGATTTTATGGAACGGACCTATGGGTGTTTTCGAAATGGAGAACTTCCAAGCAGGAACGGTAGCCGTTGCTAATGCAATTGTAAAAGCAACTGAAAATGGAGCGTTCTCTTTAGTAGGTGGTGGAGATTCTGTTGCTGCAGTTAACAAATTCAACTTAGCAGATAAAGTTTCTTACGTTTCTACTGGTGGTGGTGCAATGTTAGAATACTTGGAAGGAAAAGTATTGCCAGGTATCGCTGCAATCAACAACTAAGAATTATAAGGAGCACGTAATTGTACGTACACCTTTAAAACATATAGAAAGTCGTGTCTTTAATTAGGCGCGACTTTTTTATTGGCAGTAAACCAAAACATTGGTTCAAACGTTATTACAAAAATGCATGTGAACCATGATTATCGATTCTACATATACAACCAAGGAAGAAGAAAACTTCATTCGCGCCAAAGTAGGAAAACCTATTTCTATTTTTAAACGCCTACAGCTAGGTGGCATAGGGTCTTATAAAATGACAGTGAAAGCCTATTCTGATGGATTTAAATTGCTCAGAAATTCAATAGATACACTAACGGCTAATATAGAACTCCGTCCTAAAGGCATCCTGATTCACCTCAATCAACGTGGAACACGCTTTACCTGGGTAATCGCTTATCACCATTTGGCTGTTTTTAGCTCAGACACTTACAATTTACATGCTGCGGGAGAATTCATTAAATTCGAAAAGAACAAAGCTTTTCACGTCAATGAAAAATTCCTCATGCGTATGCTTCAAGAAAAGCAAAAATATATCACGCACTAATGCACGTGATATTGCTCAACCACTACCTTAAAATTGCGCAAGGTAAAAGTAGAACCACCTTTATTCCAGATATAAACTTTTATACTTTTCACCTCACCGAGTAAGTCTATCATTTCTCGAGAAACTTCAATATACTTGTCTTCATCCC
>NZ_JBVCPV010000181.1:0-5875 GCF_057456495.1 Lishizhenia sp.
CATTTAGAAAGAAAGACCTAAGTTCTCCTTTAAATGAATTTTTAGGAGCTGCTGTAATGATAGGGATTGTTTGGTTCGGTGGAAATATGATTTTGGACGGAACCGATCAAGATGGATTTACTGGAGAAGAATTCATGGGATTCATAATTGTTTTCTCGCAATTGCTAGTACCTATACAGGCCGTTGCCAAAAACATTGGAAACATGAATAAAGCCAAAGCTTCTCAAGACAGAATAGATGAAACTTTGTTTACCAATGAAAAAATATTAGACCCTACTTCTCCACAAAAAATGGAAGGGTTGAAAGAGAAAATTCGCTTTAACAATATTTCTTTCGCCTACAAAGATGAGAAGGTGATTAAAAACGTTTCTTTCGATATAGAAAAAGGAAGAACTGTGGCTTTAGTTGGAGAATCTGGAAGTGGAAAATCTACTTTGGCCGATTTACTTCCTCGTTTTTACGATGTACAATCGGGTCAGATTTTATTTGATGATACTGACATTAGAGACTTCACCCTGGAGGACTTAAGATCGCAAATTGGTATTGTGAGTCAAGAATCGATTTTGTTCAACGACACCGTAGCAAGTAACATTGCTTTTGGAATGCCGAATGCTACAAAGGAAGAGATCATAGAAGCGGCAAAAATTGCCAATGCACATAATTTCATCATGGAGTTAGAAGATGGGTATGAAACCAATATCGGTGAACGTGGAAACAAGCTTTCGGGTGGACAAAAGCAGCGTGTAAGTATTGCTCGAGCTGTATTAAAAAACCCTCCGATTATGATTTTGGATGAAGCTACTTCTGCCCTAGATACAGAAAGTGAAAAGCAAGTTCAAGATGCCTTAAACAAACTGATGCAGAACAGAACTTCTTTGGTCATTGCCCATCGTTTGAGCACCATTAAAAATGCTGATATCATTTTGGTGTTGAACAAAGGTGAAATCGTGGAGCGTGGAACCCATGACGAACTGATGCAGAAAGAAGGTTTTTATCATAGACTAACAAGCTTGCAGGGCATTAGCGCCTAGTGGAAAACCTCATTTGGTTTTATTTACAAAAGCGAAGCGACAGATATCGCAACTTGTAAACCGCACGTCCAAAGCTTTCCCTTTTCCTTCTTATATTTGAAGCCCAATCGTTTTTAGACGGAACACGGGTAACCGAAATATATTTTTTAAGATGGATATCAAGACTTTTAGAGAGCACTTTGCTAATTCTTCTCAAATTCAAACTACAGCCGACAAACTTCAATATGTTGGAAGTAGAATTCATTGGAAAGGATTAATTGGATCTTCGAAGTCAATTTTAGCAGGAGCTATGGCTAGCCAAGTTCCGGGTCATCATTTATTCATTCTTGAAGATAAAGAAAAAGCCGCGTACTTTTTAAATGATTTGCAAGGACTCTATCCAGAGGCCAATAATATTTTATTCTACCCAGCATCCTACAGAACACCCTATCAATTAGAGGGAACTGACAATGCGAACGTAGTTGCTCGAGCAGAAGTTCTAGACAAGGTAAACAAGGGAAATAACACTTGGATTATTACCTACCCAAAAGCCTTGGTAGAAAAAATACCGACTAAAAAACGATTATCAGAACATACCTTTAAAATTGAAAAAGGAAAGGAATACTCTATAGACTTCTTAACCGAAGTATTGCACGAATACGGTTTCGAAGTTGTTGATTTTGTTTACGAACCCGGGCAGTTTTCAGTACGTGGTGGAATCGTTGACATCTATTCTTTTTCAAACGACAACCCTTTCCGTATTGAGTTTTTTGGAGATGAAGTGGATACAATCAGAACTTTTGATCCCGTATCGCAACTTTCCATAAATGCTCATGAGTTTTTCTCTATCATTCCTAATGTTCAGAGTAGTTTAATTGAAGAAGTTAATGGAAGTTTACTAGAGTTTATTGGTGAACATTCTACCTTATGGATGGCTTCGAATAAATTAATAGAAAGCACCTTAAAATCAGAGCACGAAAAAGCTACAAAAATATACACAGAGCTTGCAGAATCACCTGTAAAAAGAGGAAAACCAAGTGAGCTATTTTTGCATAAGTCAGAATGGAATAAACAATTGGAACTTTTCTCTACCATAGAGTTTGGTCCAGATTACCATTTCAAAGCCGATGAGACAGTGGAATTCAAATTCCAACCTCACCCTTCTTTCAATAAGAACTTTGAATTATTGCGTGAAGACCTTATAGCCCGTAAGAAAGTCAATTTTAAAAACTTGATTTTCTCTAACCAACCCAAACAAATAGAACGACTACACGATATCTTTAAGGACATAGGTGGAGAAGTTGATTTCTCTTCGATGAACTTTGCATTACACGAAGGTTTCATTTCACCAGATTTGAAACTCACGTGTTACACCGATCATCAAATCTTTGAACGTTTCCACAGGTTTAGGCTGAAGGAAGGGTTTAGGCAAGCCAAACAAGCATTGACTTTAAAAGAGGTATACAACCTTCAAAAAGGAGATTACGTTACGCACATTGATCACGGTGTAGGGCAGTTTTCTGGATTACAAACCATAGACGTAAATGGTAAACCACAAGAAGCCATTCGCTTGGTATATAAGGATAACGATGTACTTTACGTAAGCATTCACTCTTTACACAGAATCTCCAAATTCACGGGTAAAGATGGAACCGTTCCAAAAATGAACAAGTTAGGAACCCAGGCTTGGGCAAACCTAAAGAAGAAAACCAAGAAGAAAATCAAGGAAATTGCCTTCGATTTAATTCAATTATATGCCAAGAGAAAGGCACAAGTAGGATTTGCTTATTCTCCTGATACTTATTTACAAAATGAGTTAGAGGCATCTTTCATCTATGAAGATACACCCGATCAGTTAAAAGCAACAGAGGCGGTGAAAGAAGACATGGAGAAAGAAACTCCTATGGATAGATTGGTTTGTGGTGACGTAGGTTTTGGTAAAACAGAGATTGCTATTCGTGCAGCATTTAAAGCAGCTACAGATGGTAAGCAAGTTGCCGTTTTGGTACCCACAACCATTTTGTCATTACAACACTATAGAAGTTTCAAAGAGCGTTTAAAAGATTTCCCTGTTACTGTAGATTACATTAATCGATTTAAGTCTACCAAACAAAACAATGAAACTCTGAAAAAATTAGCTGATGGTAAAGTTGACATTTTGGTAGGAACCCATAAAATCGTAGGGAAAAGCGTAAAGTTCAAGGATCTTGGATTAATGATTATTGATGAAGAACAAAAGTTCGGTGTAGCTGTAAAAGACAAATTAAAAACCTTAAAAGCTACAGTTGATACTTTGACGCTAACTGCAACTCCGATACCAAGAACATTACAGTTCTCCTTGATGGGAGCAAGAGACTTGAGTATCATCAACACTCCTCCACCCAACCGTCAACCGGTATTAACGGAAGTGATTCAATTTGATGAGGAGCAAATTAGAGATGCGATATCTTATGAAGTGAGTCGTGGAGGACAGGTGTATTTTGTACACAACCGATTGGCTAACATCAAAGAAGTTTCAGGAATGATACAACGACTTTGTCCAGGAGTTCGCGTGGCAATTGGTCACGGACAAATGGAAGGGAAAGAGTTGGAAAAAATCATGATGGACTTTATTGAAGGGGAATATGACGTTCTCCTTGCAACAACCATTATCGAATCTGGTATTGATATCTCAAACGCCAACACCATTATCATTAACAACGCGAACAACTTTGGGTTGAGTGATCTTCACCAATTGAGAGGTCGTGTAGGTAGATCGAATAAAAAAGGATTCTGTTACCTCATCGCACCTAGGTTTGATATGATGACCTCAGAGGCGAGAAAACGTTTGGAAGCTTTGGTACAATTCTCTGATTTAGGTTCAGGTTTCAACATTGCCATGAAGGATTTGGATATACGTGGAGCTGGAAACCTTTTAGGTGGAGAGCAAAGTGGATTTATCTCTGATATAGGATTCGATATGTATCAAAAAATATTGAACGAGGCCATAGAGGAATTGCGAGAAAGTGAATTCAAGCAATTATTTGAAGAGAGAAATACAGACGATTTCAATCAATTCGTAAAAGAAACACAATTGGAAACGGATATGGAAATCCGTATTCCTGATGACTATGTAAACAACGTAGCTGAGCGTTTAGCCTTATACCAAGAGTTAGATAACTTACAAGACCAGCAAAGTTTAGACAGCTTTAAATCGCGTTTAAAAGATAGATTTGGCCCCATACCTTCTGAGGTAGAGGAATTGATGCAATCGATGAAGTTAAGATGGACAGCCAAAGAGATTGGTTTTGAGAAACTCGTATTGAAGTCAGGAAAAATGATAGGATATTTCATCTCAAACCCTCAAAGTATGTACTTCCAGAGCGCTCACTTCACGCGTATATTGAACTACATACAAAAAGCTCCAAAAGGAGTTAAGATGAGTGAGAAAAATGATAAACTCAGGTTGATCTACACAGATATTACCAGTATAGACCAAGCACTGAATAGATTGGAGGAGATATTCTAAAACAATAAAAACAACACTAAGATAAATCCTGCTGCTAAAATTGGAAACAAGATGAAAAGAACGACACTTGTCCAGGCTTTTCGTCTACCCTCTGTTGTATTATAAGTGGATACGAGCGATAGGATAGAAAAAATTAGTCCGATAAGCATTATTAAACCACCCAGAGGTATTGTTATTATACCAAACAACAATATCCCTCCAATAATTGTGAGTATAAGTCCTGTTTTAGCCTGCTTCTCTGCTGTATGAGCTATATCCAATTCTTCTTCGGTCAATTCAACAACCCTAAGCGTATCCTCATTATTCCTCGTGAAGAATTCTGGGTTTTCGAGTTCCTTCCCACGGTTTTCATCGCTTAAAATCTCCAACTCATTAGTTTCCTCTGCAGGAATCTTTTTTAAGGATTTAGATGAGTTAAACACCTCTTTTTTAGGGGAAGGATTATTCAAAATTAACTTGTCCGAAACAGAACTATTCTGTAGGGAATCTAAGGTTATAGCTTGTAGGTTTTCCAGCGCTTTAAATTCTACAGGAACATCTTTGTTGTCGCCTTTATACTTCTTTAAGTTATGCGGTATACGGAATTTACCTTTGGTGTATTTTCTTTTATTGAAATCAGGTGTAGTTGCACATCCTCCGATGATTAAAGCTAAAATTAGTGCGGTAATTAAGTTAAGTGTTTTCATGTTAGTTCCTTTTTGGTCTATTCAACTCTTATAAAGATAATCGAACAAATGCAGATAAAAAATGTGAATCGTCTTTTGTATAAAATGATTGTTTATAAATGAATTGTTTACACCCAAAACGACAGCACCATTGGATCTATTAATGTAATCCAGAATATTAACCCACTGATAACGAGTGCAAATAATAGAAAAGCAACACCACTTATTATAGCTCTATTTTTAGCTTTCCTCGTTCGGGCTTTATCCGTAAATGCATAAATCGCAAAAACAAATCCTGTCAAACCGAATACCAATCCAAGTAACATAAGCGGAAAATTATACAAGCACAATAACGAGATAGTGGTAAGTATGAGTGCTATATTTGCCCTAACCTCAGACCTATTCACCTTTCCATCCTCCTCTGTATAAATTTCCTTTGGAAGCTCTACTTCCTCCTTACTTTCGGATGTTTCAGAAACCGGAGAACTAAGTTCCTTTCTACTTTGAGACCAATACACTGCTTCATTATCTTCTTTCACCTTCTTTTCTGGTACAAAAGCTCGAAGCTTTACTTTCGAGGGTCTAGGCTCACTATTCCTTTCAGGATCGTGCAATGAATCTTGCTGTTCTTTCTTGAGATTTTGACTTTCTTGAATTTGTTTTTCAGCGCCTTCCTTTTCTTCTTGTAATTC
>NZ_JBVCPV010000182.1:0-5798 GCF_057456495.1 Lishizhenia sp.
CCTTGTAAATAAAGGGATTCAGATCTATTTTAACCGTGATCAATTTCGCGTCCTTCTCAAATGTTATGCGTTTTCTTAACACAATGGTAACACTGCAATGAATGTCCATCATTTCATTTGGAATAATTTTGCAGCAAAATAAATTGCGTAAGATGAAAAATACATTTTTACTAATTACTTTGTTCTTCGTTTCCTTTATGGGATACGCTGTGCAAAATGACACTACGATTGTAGATTCAGCAATGGTAGCCAACCCTAGTGTACAAGACAAAGACATTTTTAGTAATCTAACTTTTAGTTTTAAAAACTATAAAGATAAAAGAACTACCAATCCATTAGAGATCGGTAGCACAACTTTAAAAAGTGATAACATCTTAACTTCTGACCAATATATTGCGATTAAGTATAAGAAAGAAGGAGAAGATAAATGGGTGAGTAAATACTTCTCTACTTCTGATGATAAGATGGTCATCGAAAATTTAGAAGAAAATAAGTTTTACGATTACTACTTAGGAGCAGGTAACGATACCAACAACATTACTTATAACTCAGAGGAAGCTACTTTTAATACGCTTTCATTTTCTGTTTTTGAAAACTTCTCTGCTAAAGGGAAAGAAGAAGCAGGAAAGATATTCTGGGGATTAGAGTTAGATAAAATCGAAAAGATTAAAGAGCATTACCCAAATGCCTCTTACATCGTAAAATACAACACGAAGATTGGTAAAAAGCAGAATGCTGCGGATCCAGAGAAATCTCCATGGGTTGTTATTCCGGACATCTCTTTAAATACAGTTTCTTACTCTTTTAAAAACTTAGATGGTGGAGAAAGCTACGTATACAAAGTAGGAATTCAATTAGATGAGCACCACACAGTATGGTCTAACTCTGGTAAATTCAGTGCAGAAAGAACATGGGGTATCTTTAAATTATTGGTATTAATTGGTGCTTTAGGTATGTTCATCTTCGGTATGAAGATCATGTCTGAATCTTTACAACAAGCAGCAGGTTCTCGTTTAAGAAACATGTTAGGATCTATTACTTCTAACCGTTTCAAAGGAGTACTAACAGGATTTGGAATCACTTCTATTGTTCAATCATCTTCTGTTACAACAGTAATGACGGTAAGTTTCGTAAACGCAGGGTTAATGACATTGCGTCAATCTGCTGGAGTTATGATGGGAGCTAACATCGGTACTACTATTACAGGATGGTTAATCTTAATCTTTGGATTTAAAGTAAGTTTAAGTTCTTACGCATTAATCTTTATCGCCTTTGGTGCACCTTTATTATTCTTCTCTAAATCAAAAGCTAAAACTTGGGCTGGAGCTATCATTGGATTTGCTTTATTGTTCATGGGATTAGGAGAATTGAAACACTCAGTACCAGAATTAGGAGCAGACTCAGCATTGGTTCAGTTCTTTATCGACTTTAAAGATGTATGGTACGGTCCTGTAATGTTCGTATTCTTAGGAGCATTGGTTACAGTAGTTATCCAGTCTTCTTCTGCGGCAATGGCCTTAACATTAACAATGGTTGCTGGTGGTGTTATTCCATTCGAAGTTGCATCAGCAATGATCTTAGGTGAAAACATCGGTACTACTATTACAGCGGAATTAGCGTCGTTAATCGGTAACGTTCACGCAAAACGTTCAGCAAGAATTCACTCTTTATTTAACATTATTGGTGTAACATGGGCATTGGTATTATTCCCATTCATCTTAGATGGTATCATGTTCTTTATCGGAGCAGGAGATGTAAACAACCCAACACCAGAAGAGTCTACAGTAGGTTTAGCATTATTCCACACCGTATTTAACACGTTGAACGTTATCATCTTAATCTGGTTTGTTCCACAAATTGTAAGAATTGCAGAGAAAACAGTTAAATCTAAAGGAGGAGCGGACGAAGAATTCCACTTAGACTTCATTGGAACTGGAATTTTAAATACTCCTGAACTTTCAATCTTAGAAGCGAAAAAAGAATTAGCTAAATTCGGTAGAATCACTTCTAAAATGTCAAAATTCACACAACAATTGTTGGTGGAGAAAAACAAAAAAGAAAAGAGCAACTTATACGCTAAACTAGAAAAGTACGAAACGATTACAGATAGAGTTGAGATCGAAATCGCAAACTACTTGAACAAGGTTTCTGAAGGTGAAATGACTGAAGAAGCATCTAAGCGTGTAAGAGGAATGAACAGTATTGCTAATGACCTTGAGAGAATTGGTGATATCTTCTTCCAGATTTCTAAAACTTTGGAAAGAAAAGACGTAGAGAAAATTTGGTTCAGCCCAACTCAACGTACTAATCTTCAAGAGATGTTTAAGTTAATTGACGAAGCATTTGAAGTAATGACCAATAACTTGAACGCTCACAAAGACAGTGTTTCTATTATTGATGCAAACAATGCAGAGATCAAAATAAACAACAAGCGTAACGAATTACGTAACGAGTACTTGAAAAACATGGAAGATCCAGAATTCAATATTCAAAGTGGAATGATTTACAATGATATCTTCTACTCTTGTGAGAAAATTGGTGACCACATCATTAATGTAACAGAAGCAATTGTTGGAGAAATCTAAACAATAAGCAATTAATATTGAGCCCTGGTAAGTATACTTATCAGGGCTTTTTTGTGGGTTAAATTTTAATTTGATGTTCCAAAGTGGTCTAAAGAGAAGTGCCTATAAATAGGTCATATACATCGAACTCGGAACTCTTTCCTAAGACAATTAAAGGCATCAATTAAAGCGTCATGAAAGGATTTCTGTCATACACGTATAAATACATGAAAAGCTGCATCAATTCTATTGTAAACATTGGATAAGTAAGTAGTGGTAAATTACCTAAGCAGCTCCATTCATCATCCAACTATAATCGTTTACCATTAACTTTAGCCCTACGTTAATCGGTGAAATCTTGGGCATAAAAAAAGTGGCAACCCTAGGGCTACCACTCTCCAAATTTTATATCTAAGTAATTCCTACTTCTTAACTACTAAACGGTCTGTTTTAACTGCTTCTCCTCTGTGCGTCAAAGAGTAAAAGTAAACACCAGAGTTTAAGTTTGAAATATCAATTTTACCAGATGTAATTGTTGCCTCATCAAAAACAACATTCCCTAAAATATCAACAATTCTTAAACCGTAATCCTCTCCATTGTTATCGAATTTTACATTCAATACGTTTTGAGCCGGATTTGGGTAAACACTAATTTCTGGAATTGAAGCTTCTTCTGTTCCAACAGACTGGCTATCCCATCTTACGTCAACTGAATCCAATTTATTGTCGTTTTCATCAATTACATAGTATCTGTAAGTAGCATCTCCTCTATTATCATTCGCATAATAGTAAAGCGCCAACCAACCTGTTTCTTGACTTCCTAAGCTTTCCAAACTTGTACTCCAATCATCTGAAGAAGAAACGTCTTCTTTAGAATAACATGTACCTGTTAACGGATCTGGCCCCCAACAAATAGCATCTTCTGTACCCGCAACGAAATCCATACGAACACGTCTAATTGTAACATTTAAATCTGTAGAACCTTCATTTACGACGTCAAGTGTAAGGTGACCTTCCCAGTTATTTGGATCCTCCACAACCACCACGGTCTCAGTTCCTGCGATATTTACTGTGGTGTTTTCCACATAAATACCTATATCTTGAGAAAAGGAATATGCACTAAAAAGCGACAATCCTAAGAGTAATATTTTTTTCATATAGTTCTGCAATTATTTGTTTAAGTCTTAAAGATACGAAAAACACGGTAAAACAACTAAATCATTAATGTTAAAAGGATGTTAATCTAGGAGTCCTATTTGAAAGTTTTCCCTTTCCAATAAGCTACCTATTCTTTAGCAATCCAATTTGATTGAATTAACATTATTACAGTAAAAGCTCACCTACACGCCGTAACAAAATTTTGAAGAAACCCTTAAAAACAAAGGACTACAGGCGTTTTAAGTATTCACTTAAGGGAGAGTGACGCTTACATATAGACGAACTCTTTGCTTAAAAAAGTCCAACATATACTCTATTAGAAATATTATATTAAAACATTATTTCAGTTTTAAGAAATAGGAATGAGCTAAGTTTTTAACCATATTTGTTGGAATTAGATTCTAAAACTATAAAACATGAAAAGATCATTACTTACATTAGGACTTACGGCTTTTGCTTTAGGTGCTAGTGCACAAACTGTTTATTTCGAGGAAGATTTCGAAGCAAACGGTATTTCTAACTGGACTAACGTTGATGCTGACGGAGACGGAAACTTGTGGGAAGACGCCAACTTAAGTGGAGGTGGAAAAGCTGCACTTTCTCGTTCTTGGCAAAACAACGTTGCATTTGACCCAGACAACTGGTTAATTTCTTCAGCAATTGATTTAACGTCTGCTTCAGGTAACGTATTCTTTACAATGGATGCATTAAATGCTGACGGAAGTTACCTTGATAAAATTACAGTATACGCTGCAACAGGTTCTACTGCAGCTGATCTAGCTGCTGGTACAGTACTTTACACAGGTACACCATCAGCAAGTGCATGGGAGAAAATCTCTTTCGACATGTCATCTTTCATTGGTCAAACAGTATACTTAGGTATTAGACACCATGATTCATATGATAAATTCATTGTTCTTGTTGACAACCTTAAAATTGAACAAATCGCAAGTGATGATATCGTTTTAACAAGCGTTTCACTTCCTGATTTTGCAAGTGGAGCTTCTGCTCCTATTGAAGGAGTTGTTACAAACAACGGAGCAAACACAATTACATCTTTCGATTTAAGTTATGACGATGGTTCAGGACCTGTTACAGCTACTATTACAGCTAACATTCCTTACGGATCAACTTATAACTTCACTCACCCAACAAACTTCCCATTATCAGGAAACGGACCTTACACTTTAGATGTATGTGCAACAGTTGCTGGTGATGCTGACAACACAAATGATTGTGCTACAGGAGTAATTGGAGAAATCGTAAATACTTCTTTTGACAAGTACGTGATGGTCGAAGAAAAAACTGGTACATGGTGTCAGTTCTGTCCATCTGGAACTGCGGCAATGGATAACGTAGGAAACGTTGAAGATAAATTCATCGGTATCGCTATTCACAACCAAGATCCAATGGCAATCGCTTCTTACGATAGTCAATCATCTGCTTTGCCAGACTTCGGTGGTTACCCATACGCAGCTGCTGATAGAGCTGTAGGTGCGCACGCAGCAAACATGCAAGCTTCTTTCAACGCAAGAAAAAACTTAGTTGCTCCAGTTTCTGTTAACATTACTTCAGCTGATTTAGTTGGAAACACTTTAACAGTTACGGTTGAAACTACTTCAGGTGCAAACTTTGACGGAACTAACTTCAACTTAGGAGTTGTTTTAGTACAAGATAACGTTAGAGGTTCTGGAACAGGATGGACGCAAACAAACGCTTTCGCGGGAGGAAGTAACCCAGTTCCTCACACTACTCCAGAAGGAGATCAGTACAACTGGCAAAACTTACCACAGCAAGTTGACGTTAGTACAGTATTCGGTGGTTACGATCACGTTGCTGAAGCTATCGCAAACGATCAGTGGAATGGTATTGATGGATCTGTACCAGCAGGACAAATCAACAACGGAGATGTTTTCTCTCACACATTTACATTCAACTACAACCACGCTGAATGGTTCCCAGGAAACATGCACGCTGTTGCTTACTTTGTAAACACAACTACAAACGAAATTTACAATGCTTACGAAACTTCTATTACAGGAGCTACAAGTGTTGAAGATGCAGTTGTAAACAACA
>NZ_JBVCPV010000183.1:0-5797 GCF_057456495.1 Lishizhenia sp.
CCTTAAGTTTAAAAAATCTAGAGGTAGACTTGCGATGGGGTTAAAGTTTGGAATGAACCTTATGAATGCCAGAACCAATGAGTTGTTAACCACAGAGGGGAATGATCCACAGTTTATGACCAATGCAGGTGGAATTATCTCGCCTAATTTTGGATTTGGAATGTACTATTATAGTAAGCGTGTGTTTGTGGGATTCTCCACTCCGAGAATGCTAGAATCGCGTGATTTTACTTCCTTGAATTCTAATTACAGAAGACACTACTTTTTTATCGCAGGATATGTGTTTGATGTGGATAGAAACTTAAAGATTAGACCAAATACACAGGTGAAACTTACAGAAGGAGCTCCTGTAAGTTTTGATTTAGGAGTGTCTTTTATATTCAATGATAAGCTTTGGTTAGGAGGAAACTATAGATTGGGAGACAGTTTTGGAGTCATTACGCAATTTCAATTAAACAATCAGTTTAAAGTAGGGTTGGCTTATGATATTACAACCAATGAATTGGCTGCATATAACAAAGGGACCTTTGAAGTTTTATTGTCTTATGACTTCAGTTTCAAAAAAAGTGGAATACGTTCACCAAGGTATTTTTAAATAGAATTAGTTAAAACAACATGATTAAAAAATCATTTATTCTCATCGTAATGTGTGTTTGGGGAATTAATTCCTTTGCACAAAGTGGAAAGCTCAAAAAAGCGGATGAGTTATACAGTCATCTGGCCTATGCAGAGGCTATTAAAATCTATAAGGATCTAATAGGGACGGAACATGAAAATTATAAGTTGTACTCTAAATTGGCCGATTGTTACTATCAACTAGGGTTGACAGAGTTGGCAGAATACTACTATTTTATCTTAATACATACTCCAGATGTTACTGCTTACGATGTGTATAATTATGCGCAGGCATTGAAAGAAAATGGAAACTACAATGAGAGTGCGCAATGGATGCAGAGATTTGCACAAATAAATAAGGAGGATAGTAGGGGAATTGAATTTTTGAATAATCAGAATTATTTGGATGACATTAAATCACTGGCAAGTTCTTTTGAGGTTCAACGTGTAGATTCTTTGAATACTTCTCTTTCGGATTTTGGAGGGTATTATTTTGATTCTAAACTTTATATTATTTCTAATAGAAAGGGAAGGTCTGCTATTCAAAATTACCACGACTTAAATAATGAGCATTTCTTAGATATTTATGAATTATCTATTCGAAATGATTACAATTCTGGTAAGGTTAAAAGAATTAGTAAAGAAGTCAATTCTAGTTATCACGAGGGGCCATTATGTTTTTCGGAGGATGACCAACAAGTCTATTTTACACGTAATAACATAGAAAAAGGTGATAACGGTAGAGGAAAAGATGGGATTAAAAACCTGAAAATTTATGTAGCTGATATCATCGATGGAAAATGGTTGAATCAAAGAGAGTTGCGTATAAACTCTCCAGATTATTCTGTAGGTCACCCCACATTGAGTAGTGACGGCAAGACTTTGTATTTTGTTTCTGATATGCCAGGTGGTTATGGAGGGGCAGATCTTTACAAGGTGGCGGTAAACAAAGGTGAGGTAATTGGTGAGCCTGAGAATTTGGGGGCAAGTATAAATACAGAAGGACAAGAGGTGTTTCCATGGATGGCTTCAAATGGAATTTTGTATTATGCTTCTGATGGACATCTTGGGTTAGGAGGTTTGGATATTTTCGCCGTTGTTCCTAAGGATGGAAAAGAAGAGAATGTAAACCTGGGAGAACCTATTAATAGTTCGAATGATGATTTTGCATTCATTATGCATGAAAGTAACCTTTTTGGACACGTTTCTTCAAATAGAAAAAATGGTAACGGTGGAGATGATATTTATGCCTTCCGTTTGAACAGTGCAGTGTTACCACTTTGTCTCAATTTATCAGGATTAGTTCTGGATGAAGTTACAGGTGAAATACTTCCGAATGCAACGGTGCAGTTGTTTGGTAAAGATGATAGGATAGTCGCTGAAACTACCGCAGATGAAAAAGGTAATTATTCATTTTCTGTTCTAAAAGGGGAGGAGTATCTTTTAAAAGTGAATAAGGAAAGTTATCCAGGAGGAGAGTTCATATTGAACACTAATTATGTAGATGATCAAGAACAAGAGATTAAAAGAGATTTACCACTGCGTCATTCACCGATTAATACGGAGGAGGCTTTAAGTTTAATTGTGCTTGTTGTTGATGAGGAAACAAAGGAGGTGCTGAGAAATTCTCAACTGGAGCTATTTGATGCCTCAGGTTTTAAAGTTGGTGAAGCATTGACGGATGACAAGGGATACTTCGAATTTGATATCGACAAACCTGGTGATTATTCTGTAAAAGGGGAAAAGGACTCCTACTATTCAAAGGTGGCAAGGTTTGGGGTTGATGGCCGAAACACAGAAGTAGAATTAGGTTTGAGTCCTATGAGATTTCCGACAGATGATGTCATAGCGTTAAATGGAGTGGTTATAGATAAGGAAACGGGTAAAGTACTTCCGAATGCTGTGATTGACATGGTATGGGACTCCATCAGTTTTCAACTCATCACAGATGAGCAAGGGAATTATCATTGCGTAGTTCCGAAAGAAGGAGATTTATACATAGAGACGAGTCATCAAGGATATCATGCTGAATTGGATACTGTTGATTTAAAGCAGTTGCCAAGTTTATTAAATGAACAAGGTTATTATCAAATAGATTTAATTTCAGATCCAAACGCCTTTGCTTTCATTTTTGTAGTAGAGAATGGCTTTACGCATGAACCTTTGAGTGAGGTTGAGGTAGTCATCGAAAATAAATTAGGAGAGGATTTTGCACTTAGCACAGACGAAAATGGAGAGATAAGGGTAAATCTGATGGGTCTTGTAGTGGATAGTAATCTTAACCTTGTATTACATCTTAAGAAAGAGGGATATTTACCAAAGGATTTAACGATAGAAGCATCAGGAATTGGAGGTGAAGATGTACATGGGAACACTTTGATAGATGAACCTATAGAAGTTTACAATGACTTGGCAGGAGAAACTATTGTACTAGATAAAATCTACTTTGATTTGAATAAGTCAACCATACGACCAGACGCTGCACTTGAGTTAGATTCTATTGTTCGTTTGATGAACAAATTCCCTGAAATGGAAATTTACTTTACTTCACACACCGATTGTAGGGCTTCTAAGGCTTATAATTTGAAGTTGTCACAACGCAGGGCTATGTCTTCTAAGGCTTATATACAGGCAAGAATCACGAATCCAGAAAGGATTAATGGTGAGGGTAAAGGTGAGGAAATGTTGGTTAATGATTGTGGTTGCGAAGGTTCCCAAACTTCAGATTGTACCGAGGAGCAGCATGCCGAGAATAGGCGAACCGAGTTTGAAATTATTAAAATGGAATGATAAAATATTAAAACCCTTTCGAAAGAAAGGGTTTTTTGATAGTGGGACAACCTTTAATTTTTGTGGTTCGTAATTAGTACAGAATCTATAAAAACCTAAATTATGAAAAAGTCAATATTACTATTATTACTACTTGTACTCGGTTTACATGTACAAGCACAAACTTGTCAGGCCAGTTACACGCTTACATATGGATCTAACCCCGGTGAGGTAACTTTTACGGACAATTCAACGCTTTCAAATGCGAATGGTGGAGTGTATTTTTATGTACAATCTTCGATTAATGCAATTAATGATGTGCAATCGAACATTGCGCCGGGTTATACAGCTACTTACACTTTAACAACTGATGCATGGTTAAAGATAAATATGTCTGTAACTGATGGAGTGTATCAATGTTCTAGCTTGTACGATAGTGTATTTGTTTCTACTGCCACTGGAAGTAGTTGTGATCCATCCTTTAGTTCATCTTCTCAAAGTAATTTAAATCCAGAGATTATTCAATTTTTTGGTAGTAGTTTAAATCCAGGAGGAACGCAATATAATTGGGATTTTGGTGATGGAACAGTGTTAATAGATGGTGGTCAATCTCCACAGCATACCTATCCCTCAGGAGTAAATACCTATACTGTAACTTTGGATGTTATAGGGCCCAATAATTCTTGTACCGCAACGCAAACGAATACTGTGACCATTGACCCCGTGACCTATAACTGTAATGCTGTAATTAATAGTTACGGTACGAATAGTCAAGGTGTGGTTAGTGTTGATAATAACGCGTATACGCAAGATCCTAGTGGAACCATTTCTATAGATATTACTGGGCCGAATAATTTTAGTCAACAGTTGTCCTTACAGAATTACACTGATTTTACTTTTACGGTACCTCAAAATGGAAGTTATTATTATACTGTTTCGATAACGGGGGCATGTCAAAGTACGTACAACGGAACGTTTTACATTAGTAACTTGCAAAGTCCACCTTATTGTAATGCGTTATTTCAGTCCTATCTGAGAGGTCAACATTTGATCATCCCTTATAACGGGTATTATGGTGGGTCAAATCAGCAAATTAGTCACAATTGGGACTTTGGAGACGGTACGAGCTCAACAATAGGTTACAGTACCTTAGAAAAAGTTTATTCTCAGTCAGGGTTTTATCAGGTGGAACACGAGGTGAATGGATCTAATTTTGCTGGGTCTTGTACGGATACTTGGGGTGTAAATATAGAGGTGGAACCTTATCAATGTGACGCAGGTTTTGCTGCGGAATTTCTTAACGATACTCTTTTTGTTCTTAGAGATTATGTGGGGTACATGCCGAGTTATACGGTAGATTATGGTGATGGAACTCCAGTTCAACAGTTTGTGGGAAATCAGATCACTCACGCAAAGCATAAGTATGCTCAGGCTGGAACCTATAATGTATGTGTTACCGTATCGGATAGTTTGTGTTCAGATTCTTTTTGTCAACAAGTTACTTACAATCCTAACAACCCAACTACAATGGAATGTGTAGCAGACTTTACAGTTGTGCCTGACCCGAATAACTCATCCCTTATTTATGTAGTTGATAATTCATCGGGTGTGAATATGGAATATAAATGGAATTTTGGAGATGGATCTTATGATTACTTATACCAATATCCTACTCATACCTATGGAGCGGTAGGAACGTATACGATATCTTTAGATGTGAGATATGCCGGTTGGCCCGGTCATTTTTTAAATGATAACCATACAGATGTTGCAGTTGTGACAACCAAATCTTTAGGAACTGAAGTGATTGTTGTTCCCTCTTTAGATGCGGTAGGAATTAAGGATGAGGTAGTTTTTAGTGACGTGAATATTTCCCCTAATCCGAGTACGGATGGTTATTTTAAGTTGAGTATAAACGCACAAAGCGAAGAAAGACTTAATTTACGTATCCTCGGAGCGAATGGAAATTTGGTGGAGGATACAGAATTACAGATAGGAAAAGGACTCACTACTCAGCCGTTAGATTTGTCTAATGTTGATGCTGGAGTGTACTTCGTAAGCTTAACAAATGCTGCAGGTGTGCAGAAAGTTTATAGAATAATTAAGCAATAAGAAATAGTTTAGAATCTAATGAAAAGGGATGCATATATGTGTCCCTTTTTTAGTGCAAAAAAAAAGACCATCAAAATTGACAGTCTTTTTTTGGTGGTGATGGACGGAATCGAACCGCCGACACAAGGATTTTCAGTCCTTTGCTCTACCAACTGAGCTACATCACCTTCCGTTTGGTGGGTGCAAATATATAAACATATTCGAATGTGAGCTTCTCTAAATTCGTTTTGTTTATTTTTTTCTTAAAGTTTAAAGCAAAAAAAAGACCGTCAAATCTGACAGTCTTAATTTTCAGTGGTGA
>NZ_JBVCPV010000184.1:0-5789 GCF_057456495.1 Lishizhenia sp.
GTATTTGTAGAAGCTCTTCCGGTTGATACTACTGTCAACTGTGATGCAGTGCCAACGGCAATAACTTTAACCGCAACGGATAATTGTAATTCAGCAAGCGTGAACTACCAAGAGAGTACTACCGCTGGAAACTGTGCAAATGCTTATACATTAACGAGAACTTGGACGGCAACAGATGACTGCGGAAATGTGTTGACACATGTTCAAACGGTAACCGTTCAAGACACTACTGCTCCTTTATTTGTGGAAGTCCTTCCAATTGACACGACGGTAAACTGTGATGCTATACCAGCTGCAGTTACTCTAACCGCAACAGATAATTGTAGTACAGCATACGTGAATTACCAAGAAAGTACTACAGCTGGAAACTGTACAAATACATACGTATTAACGAGAACATGGGTAGCTACTGATGATTGTGGTAATACATCAACGCATATTCAAACAGTAAATGTTCAGGATACTACATTACCTGAAATCATATCCTTCCCTGCAGATATTTCGGTTGACAATGATAGTTCATTCTGTGGTGCTGTGATCAGTTGGACCGAACCACAAGGAACTGACTTATGTGGAACCGTTGATGTTCAGAGTACATACAGTTCTGGAGATTTCTTTGATGTTGGCGTAACAACGGTGACCTATACATTCACCGACGAATGTGGTAATGCTGTTGATAGTTCGTTTACTGTAACAGTAACAGACAATGAAGATCCAACGGTTACTTTCAATACGGCAAACTATTTCTGTGCTAGTGATATTGTAGAAATCGATTATGACGTAAATGACAACTGTTCAATTGATACTATCATTACTGATTTCGATGAACAAACCAACTTCCCAATTGGTACGACAACAGTTTCAGTTCAGATCATAGATATTCACGGAAACACAAGTACCACTAGCTTCGACATTGTGGTAAGACCATTACCTGAGATCAAGCTGAACCCAGTCTTTGATAATTGTAAAGGAGGAGAAACAATGCTTGAGGTACACTCACCGAAAAATGACCTAATATACGATTGGTATTTAGAGCAAACTTGGGTGAATTCAGGTCCTGAATATTTGATTGACAAATTAGAATCTGATGATGAGGGAGAATACATTGTTTATGCTACGGATGAATATCAATGTGTAAACAGTGACACTTTGGAAATGATTACAGAGGTATGCGACATGATCATTTATGAAAGTTTCTCTCCAAATGAAGATGGTATTAACGACTACTTTGTAATTGAATATCTAGAAGAATATCCAAATACATCAGTAAGAGTATTTAACCGATGGGGATCTGAAGTATACTACAATGAAGACTATCAAAACAATTGGGATGGTACTTCTCAAAATAAACTAAACGTAGGAGGCAATGAACTTCCAGAAGGAACTTACTTCTACATCATTGAATTAACTGACCCAGTAAGTGGTGAAGCTAAGGCTTACCAAGGGTATGTATACATTAAACGATAAATTGACATGCAAAAATTAACATTAAACTTACTGTTTGTACTGCTGACTTTTAGTACTTCAGTTTTTGCACAGCAAGAATCACAATTCACGCAGTACTTAGACAATATGCTCTACTACAACCCTGCCTATGCAGGAAGTAGAGATGCATTAGCTATCACTAGCTTAAGCAGAGCCCAGTGGGCGGGTATTGAGGGTGCACCAAAAACAACCACACTAAGTGTACATTCACCCATCACCTTGAAGGGACTAGCGCTTGGTGCAAGTATGATTTACGATAAGATTGGTCCAACCTCATCGACTTGGGTAAATGGAGATATTTCTTATACCATACAACTGGATAGAAAAAAGAAAAGTAAACTTTCTTTTGGTCTTAAAGTAGGAGCCAACTTTTTAAGCAACAACTATGGAACATTAACAAAGGAAGAATGGAATGACCCAACCCTATCTGGAGCAGTTCAAAATGAAATTAAACCCAATTTTGGTGCAGGTGTTTATTACCATTCGAAATACTGGTTTCTAGGATTATCTAGTCCTCGTATTGTTGAAAGTGCAGCAGAAGTGGGAGAATTAAACTACAGAGATATTCGTCACTATCACCTTGCCTTTGGAGGGTACTTTAAGTACAATAGGATGCTGAAAATACGTCCATCCATCATGCTTAAAGTTGCCATGAATTCACCAATGGCCATCGAAGCTTCGAACTACTTTATTTTCTATGACAATTTCTGGCTGGGTGTCAATTATAGATTTAAAGAAAGTATTGCACTAATTGCTCAAATAAACCTCAGTAACGAGTTTAAAATAGGGTATGCCTTTGAATTATCAGGAAACAGATTGGTCAAATACAATTTAGGTTCTCACGAATTATTATTGAGTTACGACCTTAACTCTAAAGTTAAAAATCTTCAATCTCCAAGATACTTTTAGAATATGAAATTATCACTTACCATATTGACAATCCTTTTTACTTTTCTTGTTGTGGGGCAGGAAGGAAGGCTAAAATATGCGAATGAATTATTGGAAAATAAATCTTATTTCTATGCAGCTCAAGCTTATGAAGATGTATTAGAACGAGGGATTGATTCAATGAGCATTGCGTCTAATATTGCCTTAGCTTACGACAAAACAGGTGATTTTATGAACGCCTTAAATTGGTACGAATACATTTATACACAAGGAAAATGCACCGATTACCAAATCTTAAGGTATGTACTTTTAGAAAAAAGAGCGAAAAACTATACGAAAGCCTATGAAACATTAACTACCTATTTAAGCACTAAAGAACCTACAGAATATGAATTAAACTTAGCGCTTAATTTTGGCAACTTCGAAAAACTTGCGGTTGCAGACGAAAACTTCAAGGTTGAAAAGGAAAATATCAACACGCATCAATCTGAAATAGGTATTAGCTATAAAGACAGCTCTACTGTTATTTTCTCAAGAAACCAACGTTCTAGATTAATGGAAAATCAAATCCATTCTTGGACAGGAAGTTATTTCTATCACCTCTATAAAGCCGATGTTACTGAATCGGGAAAACTAAATAATGTTACTCCTATAAAATCGAATAGAAAATCAAAATTCCACGATGGAACAGGCGTGTATAGTCCTCAATATGATGTCTATTTCCTTACCAGGAATAATGCGGAACAATTGAAGAGAAGAAATAGAAAGGATGAAGATAATTCTCAAATCAAACTAGAGATATACACCGCAAAGGTGGAAAACAACGCTTTGAAAAACATAAGAAATCTCAATAGAATTAATTCAAGAAAATACTCCACTTGTCACCCAACTTTAGACACCATTAATAATCGTCTCATTTTTTCATCTAACCAACCTGGTGGATATGGAGGAATGGACCTCTATTACGTGCAATTAAATAAAAGAGGGAACATTGTTGGGGACCCAATAAACTTTGGCCCAGAAATCAACACCCAAGAGGATGAGGTTTTCCCCCATTTCAATTCTGTTGAGAGAACACTTTTTTTCTCTACTGAAGGACATTATGGTTTAGGTGGATTGGACATATTTGCTGCAAAATTAGACACCAATTTTCAAACTCTTAAACTTCGAAATTTGGGTGCTCCAGTGAACAGTAATCAGGATGACTTTTCTTATGTAGACAATGCATTTTCCCAGCATGGGTACTTTAGTAGTAACCGTGATGGAGACGATGACATCTACAGTTTTACAAAGCTTAAAGAGATTTTCCATACTCCCTTACTTAATGGTAAGGTCTATGACGGGTTTACAGAGAATACCGTAAGTAATGCCATGGTTTACCTATTCAATGATAAAGGAGTAGTGATAGATTCGACGTATTCTAGTTTAACGGGAAGCTACAATTTTAAGGTAGAACAGAATGAAACGTATTTGATTCGTACTCAAAAAGAAGGGATGAAAACCGATGAAGAGCTATTATTAACAGACGATTCAGAATACTATACAGTAAACCTTCACCTTAACACAACTCCTAATTACTTATTTGCCGGAAGAGTTATAGATCAGGAAACTGAAGTAGATGTCCCTAATGTTCGCATTGTTCTTATGGATAGTACAGGTAACATTAAAAACTATACCTACGATTCAATCAACGGTCACTTTATCATAGATAATATTCGCTATCAATATGGAGATGATGTAGACTTCACTTTTGTTGTTTCCGCTCCAGGATACTATACTAGATATATCCCCTTTAAAGAAACATTAGGAGATCGTCAACATTTGTTTTTAGATAATGAATATGATGTGGTTTTAATTAAAAATGAGAATTACGAAATCACAGATCTTTTCAATTTAATGCCAATCTACTTCAATTTTGACAAGCATAACATCAGACCAGATGCTGCAGAAGAATTGGACAAAATAGTTGTTATACTAAATCAGCACCCAGATATAACATTGTATTTACAAGCGCACACAGATACTAGAGGGGCAGACTATTACAACATGTGGCTTTCTAGAAAAAGAGCCGAAAACTCTAAAAAATACTTGGTTGCAAAGGGAATAAATCCAGAGCGATTGAAAATAGAATTCTATGGAGAAAGAAAACTTTACATCCCTTATAAACAAATTAGAGATGCAAAAGGAATTGTAGAAAAAGAACGTTTACATCAACTCAATAGACGTGTTGAATTCGTTATCTCACTACAATAATCAAAGTTTCATAGCACAAAAAAAGCGGTCGTTTGGTAAGCGACCGCTTTTTAATACTTTTCAATCTGCTGCTAGATTAGAATGCATATCTTATGGCTAAAGATCCACCCCATCCTGCATAACCAGGTCCATTTATTATACCAATTCTAGGTCCTGTATGAAGCGCTAAGTTTAACGGGAAATCAAATGTGTATTCAATCCCAATTACACCTCTAGCTCCTAAAGCAAAACCGTCCTCATAGTATTTAACTGGATGATTATCATTCCATAGGAACGCATGTGCTCCGGCTCCTAAATACCAATTGAATCCAGACCCTAAATCAAAATTCCATTCGTATAATCCCTCCAAGAAAAGGTGATACCTACCACCTCCTAGGGTTGCCTCAATAGCATTTGAACCACCCAACATGTGCTTTAAATTTATAGCTCCATCACCATAAGATCCAAAGCGCAATCCTACAGCTGTGTTGTAGTTTTGTGCCGATGCAACTCCTATTCCACCTGCTAGAAAAGCAAGTACAACCAACATTTTTTTTATTCCTTTCATCATAAGTAGATTTTAATTACCATTCAAGATAAGAATTTGTCGACATACTTGCAATTGCTGAGATTCCAGGTCAAGAAATTCGGCAACAATAATGTAATTTCCTATGTTGCAAATGTGATTTTCTTCATCCATTCCATCCCACAACACAACACCTGAAAAACCTTGTAAAACATTATTAAACAAAGACTTAACAACCATCCCTTCCTCACTATAAATTTTCATGCTTAACATATATTTATTACCGTTATGCGAATAATAAATGGATGTCAAATCTTTTTCTCCATCTCCATTTGGAGTGAATATTTTGGGTGAAATAGACAGTTTTGAAGATGGACCACCCTGAGTAATTTGAGAGTTTTTAAAGCCAGGTGTACCGTAGTTCACATTACTTCCTGCACTATACCATTTTCCAGTTTTTCCCTGGAGATTGATTCTTTCAAGAGCCACACCATTTACATCTTCCAAATAGTTGAAATGCATTTTTTCCGAGTAATTAAACACATCATACACATCTTGGGTATCTATTAGAAATACACTTCCACTGTCGTTCGGAAAATTGGGCAGCTGCATCTCCCAATCGTTGTTTTGCCCTACAAAAGGATAATGTTGTTTTTGA
>NZ_JBVCPV010000185.1:0-5782 GCF_057456495.1 Lishizhenia sp.
GGTTTAAGGTTGCGCTGTGCCCATTTCAATACCCTTTTTTCTCCTTTTTTGTCAATTGAATGTAAGGTAAATCTTGAGTAAATAACATCCACTTTTTCAGACAAATCGTCTAAACGCGTAAAGTCATTTGTTTCAGCAGTAATTCCTTCTATTTCGTTTAAGTTTTTCGTAGTAAATTCAGATTGATCTATCGCTTTTACATTCAACCCTTTTTGAGCAAAATACAAGGCATCTCTTCCATTACCACACCCTAATTCAATAAGAGAATCTCCTTTTTTAAGGTATCCTTCTTTCACTAAGAATTTGGCGAATAAACTCGGGTTTGCATTAAACTTCTTCCCTTGTTCTTTGTAGTATTTTTCCCAGTATTTTTTGTCGTTAAATAGATCTTGCATGTTTTTTTATTATTGTATATAAATTTTCACAAACCTTTCCGTCAGTTTCTTGATGGAATTTATGTTTGATTTTTTGAGCTTCTTCTTGGTAGGGATTTTTGTTTTTGGCAACTCCCTGTATAAAGGTTTCTAATTCGCTTTGTTTTGAAATTTTTGGTCCAGGTGTATTTTCAAAATAAGGGAAAGAAAACCCTCTAATTTTTTCATATTCATCGTAGTCGTAAGGAATAAATGCAACAGGTCTATCCAAGAGTAAAAAGTCTAAATATACGCTTGAATAATCCGTAATTACAGCGCTGTAATGAGAGAGTACCTCATTCACATCGGGATAAATATTACTTCCCTCAAAATAGATGTTTTTTAATCCTTCGAAAACACCTTCCTTTTTGTAAACCGATTCTTCATTGATATGAAGTCTGACCGCTATAGAAACGTCGAGTTGATTCAAAAGCTTGTCCAGTGCCTTTAAATCTTTGTCCTTAAAAGGAAACAATTGCGTAATGTTTGTATCTCTAAAAGTAGGAGCAAAGAGTATCTTCTTTTCCTTAGGCAAGTCAAAATTATTTCGTTTTAACTTATCATTTCTAGCCTGCCCGGCAACAATAATGCTTGATGGGGCCATTTGCATGTTTTGTACCGTAAACTCTTTTTCGATTTCAGAGGAAACCACAAAATTGTCCCAAACACCGAGATTATCACCGTTAACCGCTTCAATTTTTTTAACAGGTATAGCATGAAATAGATTCAGCACCCAGCGTTTTTTATTCGGTTTAAAAAAGTAGGGAAAGAAATCAAACGCACCATGGGTCATCACTAACACCTTTGCGCGCATCATAATAAATGGCGTTTTCCAGTGATAAGCATACAAGGGGTGGCCTGGTATCTTCTCCATCAATTCCTTTTTTTTGGTAAAGAAGTATACCTTTTCTCCTTGATCCAAAAAATATTCATACAGGTATTTGGAGTTATCTGCGTAACCTTTTGCAGATCTACAGCCAAATACGATGTGTTTCTTTGTGGAAAATAAGGCGTCTAACCCAGAACTGATGAATTTAGAAATCCTACGAATTCTCTTTTCCATTTCTTTTTTCTAAAATAAACAGTACGAGAATCAAAAGAATCAACCCTAAACTCAACACAAAAGAAATAGTATTCACCGTACCAAAACTTGGTACTTCAAATTTCATTACCAATTCTTTAGCTCCTGCGGGTAGAATAACCCCTCTTAACAAGTAGTTTGTTTTTTCAATGTCTACCTTTTCTCCATCTACATAAGCATTCCATCCATCAGGGTAGTATACTTCAGAAAGCACTGCAAACTGCTCTCCTGTCGTGTTGATCGCGTAACGTAACTCATTGGGTGCGTAAGAAGTCATTTCAATACTTCCTTTTCCACTGAAGGTTTTACCTTTTACTTTTTCGTAGGTAGAAGGAGTGATAATAGCTTCTGTTTTCGGCATAAAGTTATCTACTACTTCTTGTGTTACTAATACTTCAAATGAATTTGTTGTATCTGCTTCTAAAGTGAAGTTAGGTACCCAATTTCCTCTTCCGTTAACGTCTGCTACAAAGCTTGAAGCCTGACCTGTTTGAAGGGTTTTTTGAATATTAATAGCCAAAGAATCTCCGTTGTTGACGTAAGTAATGTTTTCGGCTCCGTATACCAAAGCTTCATTAACTACTTCGTTGTTCACCACCAACGTTCCATTTCCTTGGTTGCTAATTTTAACTTCTTTCCCCAAAGCTCTGATTTCTTCTTCTGGAGTTTCTTCTACTTGGAACTCTGTAACAAACCAGGCATTTCCTAAAGCATTTGGATTAGGTTGCGCTTGGTAGTCACCCGTTTGCTGATTCCTTTGTATGAAGTACTTCACGTTAAACATGTCAAACACCTTGTAGTTTCCTTGTGATAATTGGAAGTTATAGATGTTTTGTATGTTTCTCAGCTTGGCTCCGTGGTATCCTCCTAAAGATTTGTGGAAGTAAGAAGCTCTCGATGAGTTCGTTCCACCACTTGGTTCGTAAACTCTATAGTTGGTATTGGCATTTAAGGCCGCAAATTTCTTACCTGCAATGTAGTTTGCATATCCTTTCTCTCTGCGTAAGTCTTTATCTTCTGCAGCGTTAGCGGCTTCATCAATAATAGCTTTCAACGCTGGATTTTGAGCAATCTCATTCTGCATGATTTGCTGATCTGCCGTAGTAGGGGAGAAAGGGTTTCTTTTTTCAAATTCTGGCATCCAGAATTTCATCTCTCTTCCTTCTTTTTCAGCATTCAAGTAAATTCTATCTACTGGAATTAAGTCCGCCAATATTAATACCGCTAAACCTCCAATTAATAATTCCTTTTTAAAATCGTATTTCAAGAAAGCAAAAATCAATAGAGCTGCTACCAATAAGAATCCAAATGATCTGAGGTAACTAGATTTTGCTACATCCGCTCTAAAGGCTACTACCGCATCAAAACTTTTGGTTTGGTTGGCTACTACATTTTGTATAAATGCATTCTTCTCTTGTGGATTGTTTAAGTTTACCCCGTATTGTTGTTTGGCTTGTTCTACCGGAATGCTTTCTATTTGCGAACGCACGTTAGCTTCCATTCCGTATAAGAATTCGTTTTCTCTTTCGCTTAGGTAATCGTCTCCTGTACCTGCAAAAGCAAAGATTAAAAGTAACAAGGCACTTGCTCCAGAAACAATGTAAAAGGTTTTCATTTGCGCTTTGATCGCTTCTCTTTCGTTGACAAGCTTCTGCAAGAACAATACTCCTAAAAGAGGTACACAAATCTCAACGATGGCCAAAATAATGGTTACCGCTCTAAACTTGTTGTATCCAGGAATGTTATCGATAAAGAACTCTGTAAGTCCCATGTAGTTTTTCCCCCAAGAAAGCATCAAACACAAAATTGTGGCAGCCAAAAGTGCCCACTTCATTCTGTCTTTAACAAATACCAAGGCTAATAATGCCAAGAATACGACGATGATACCTAAGTAAACCGGACCCGTTACAATGGGTTGGTCTCCCCAATACATCATTTGCTTGGCCAGTTCTGGTGCGTCAGAACGGAACTCCTTTTCTTTCAATTTATCTTTGAACGGACTGTTCCCAATTACAGCAGATCCACCTCCATGAATATAAGGCGAAATCAAAGTCATTGATTCTCCAATTCCATAACTCCATTGTGTAATGTAGTCTTTGTCTAAACCTTTCGACTGATTTTTGGCAGCCGTAGTTCCGTCCGGGTTAATTTTAATATCGTTTTCTCCACGAATCGTGTACTTCGCGTAGTCGTTCGTAAAGGTGATGTTACCATAGTTAATTCCAAGGGCAAATCCATAAGCAACCAAGATTCCAACAGTAGCTAAACCGAAGCGCTTAAAGTTCGATTCTTTACCAAAGGCACGTACCAATTCAACAATACCCATAAAGAGCAATACAATGCCTAAGTAATAGGTAATTTGTAAGTGGTTGGCAGAAATTTCCATCCCCATGAATAGGGCTGAGAGTAAAATACCCCACTTTAAATTGTTGCGGAAAGCCATGTAAAAGGCTCCTATAACGGGCGGTGCTAAGGCAATGGCTACCGCTTTAGAGTTGTGACCGGCTTGCAGAATAATGATGTAGTAAGAGGAGAAGGCAAAGGCCAAAGCTCCTAAAATAGCTACCCATTTATTGGTTCTAAAACACAACAGCATAATGTAGAACCCTGTGAGGTAAGTTAAGAAAATACCTGCAGGAGATCCTATCCAAAAACCAAGCGCACGCTTTATTTTGGTCATCAAGTTCCCATCATATACCGTAGAAATTTGATAGGTCGGCATTCCACCGAACATAGAGTTCGTCCACAGTGGTTCTTCACCGTTTTCGGCTCTGTATTCAACGGTTTCGTGCGACATACCAATGAACTGTTCAATATCGTGTTGTTTCAATCCATTGCCTCCAAATTGAGGAGAGAAGTAACCTAGGGTGATAATGAAAAATAAACCAAGGGCGAAAAAATGTACCCAGTTGCGTTTAAAGAATTCAGTAACGTTGAATTTCATATCTTGATTTTATGCGTGTTTTAGAAGCGATGAAGATAATAATTTTAGTAGGGATGTAAAGTGATTGTTTCGCTTTTATTACCTAGCCCTTTAGATTTTATGTTTTTTTAGGCTGCCCGGGCGCGCTATCCATTATAATCCGCGGTGGTTGCCCCCTTCAACTAAAGTCTTTCACAGGTTATCACCTGCAAAGCCTAAGTTTCAGTACGGCATCCCCCTGTGGGTTGTCATTCCTATCGCTGGCAGAAAAAGTGACTAGTTCTGAACAATTCAAGAGAAATTACTTTTTATCAGGTTTTGATTTGAATTTTAAAATGTTATCCACTTGTTAACCACGCTTTGTTTTTCAGGCATTTAAATGTCGTAACTTTACTAGTATCCATAAAACCCTCTGCTATGTTTAAAACAATGAGCAAACTTATTAAGTCTTCTCAAAATCCTATAGAGACTCTCCCTGAAATAAAAATCATGCGCCTTATTTTTTGGTGTTATTTTGCTAGTTTAGCTCATGTAGCTGGAGCGCAAACTCCAGGTGGTTTGTCAGATTCTACTACTTTTTGGATTAAGGCCAACAATGGAACATCCTCTACAGTGCCAAATGGTTCTATCGGAACATGGCAAGATCAATCTCCTTTTGCAAAAGATGTTAGCCAAGTCACGCAAGGAAAACAACCAAAATTTACAGTAAGTAATATCAATTATAATCCCTCCGTTCACTTCGATGGTGTAAACGATTATTTACGAGTCGACCTAGGTACCGATGAATATACCTCCGAATTCAATTTTTTTATTGTTGTAAAATTAAATTCTAATACCAACCTTGGGGCTGTTTTTCATAATCACTCCACAACCTCTGGAGATATAGATCTTACTTCTTTTCAATTCGATTCGAATGGAAGTACTTATAGGTACAGAAATAATAGTGATATCAATGGGGTAAACGGACTCCCATTCTCAACCTATAATACAAATTTCCGATTATTTAGCATTCGAAGTTATGGGGAAAACAATAATACGGCGGTGAAAGCATTCGAAAATGGAGTAATTGTGGGGTCAGCGCAATTTACTGGACAAAATAGAGGGCAGCGTTTTAGAGATTATTTCTTAGGCGCCAATCGAATTGCAGTGGTATCCAATAGTGGTACATTTTCTAACAATTATACGGCTGAAGTTATTATTATCCCAAAAGATTTGTCCGAAGATGATAGGCGTAAGGTTGAGACCTACTTAGCAGTAAAATATGGATTTACACTTTCTAATGTTGGTAGTGGTGTAAAGGGAGATTATGTAGCAACGAATGACGCATTGCTCTGGGATGCATCGCTAGCCGGTGGCTATCACAAC
>NZ_JBVCPV010000186.1:0-5775 GCF_057456495.1 Lishizhenia sp.
TAGGAACGGGAAGTGTTGGCCTGAAGTACGATGGAAATAAAATTATTGAAACTTTTGGAGGACTTGGTTACCCGCAGGGTGATGAAGGAAGTGGAGCACGCATGGGAAGAACGCTAATTGCCTCCTACCAACAGCAAAAGATGTCTAAAAATTTGGCTGCTCTCCTTACTGCTTATCAAAATGATTTAGCTTTTTCTCTTCAAGCTGATATAGATACTATTGACAGAAAGGAAATTGCCACCTTAAGTAAGTTTTTGTTTGAGCACAAGGAAGAACAAGAAGTACAAGACCTCATCAAAAGGTCTTTCCAAGAGCTATACGAAAGCACGATAAAACCCATGCAAACCAATTCAATTTCCGTTACTGGAAGTATCGCCTTTTACTTTAAAGATGAATTGAAGGAATTTCTATTTTC
Source organism: Lishizhenia sp. (assembly GCF_057456495.1). NCBI lineage: Bacteria > Pseudomonadati > Bacteroidota > Flavobacteriia > Flavobacteriales > Crocinitomicaceae > Lishizhenia > Lishizhenia sp. The sequence goes on from NZ_JBVCPV010000186.1 coordinate 416, forward strand.
AAAACAAGTTGTGGTAAATCGCATCGTAAAATACCCGGCTGTTAATTTGTATTCCCTACACTTTAATCAACATAAGGAAAGCTTAAATCAATGAAAGTGAAGTTGACAAAGCAAGTTTTTGAATGTTAAAATCCCTTAAATACGGATAAAATTTTGCATCTTTACGGCCAAGGAAAATTAAGACTGTTAGAATTTTATGGATAATTTGTTCATTCAAGCAACTGCAAAGTCGCCTGCCATAGAACTAGACTCACTAACTGGAAATTTAAAAATCAAAGGTAGATTGATACCCGAAGATTCGGATAAATTTTGGATTCCAGTGCAGAAATGGGTGGAGAACTATGCCAAGCAACCAGCTGCAAAAACGAGCTTCGTGTTCGACATTGAATACATGAACATCACCTCTTCTAAGTATATATTAAATTGCCTTTACGCCCTCAATGAAGTTTACTTGAAAGAGGAAAATGTTGAGGTAATATGGCGCTTTAAGAAAGATGATGTTGATGTAAAAGAAATTGGAGAAGATTTTGCCTTCATGGTAAAAATTCCATTTGAATTCTGTCCGTACAGCGAAGTAGAATTTGCTATGGCAATGTAGGCCAAGCATCAGGAACCAAAACTATAGAGGTATACCCCTTTGCATATAGCAGTCCAACATGGACTGCTTTTTTTTGCGCAAAACTTTCCTTCATTTTTTCCACTAATTCATCCTTCCCGTCTAACCGTAAAGATTCATCAGGCACTACGGTTGCACTTAACCAATGCGGTTTTGTTAAAAGATAGTATGCCTCAACATGCGCATCAAAATCACCTTTTATAAAATCACTTTGTTTCATGTAAGGTTTAAGCAAAGCATTTGTGTTTTGCCAAACTACCCGTTGATTGTTTTGATAAAACTGACCACAAATTAAGGCCCTAGAAGCAATGTTTTGATACGCTTCTAAATGTTTTGTGAGTTGTAATTGATGACTTTTTAATTTCTTTATTTTTTTTGATAAACTATCCTTTCCATTAGGTCCTAGCCAAGTACTAAAATCATCCTCATTTTGAAATTGTAAATAATACTTAATGGCCAATTCCAAATGGTAGATCTCCTCCCCTTCTTGCAAAATAAAATCAATCTCGCCTAACGTTTGTTTATCCCTAATAATTTGATGATTGGCTATCACAACCTCTATGCTTGGGCTCAGGTGAAAAAAGGTATGCATCAAAGCTTCGAAATAATAACCCAAGCGATGATTTTTAGTGAAATCATTAAGATGCTTAAGAAATGTTTCTGGAGCCTTATCCCAGGCTTCTAGCAAAGAAAAATGCGAAGTATACCACTTCAATTTGGCAGCATCTGTAAACAAGGGTAAACCCGATACTTCGTTTAAGGGACAAGGAGAACACAACACCCAAACCAAGTCTCTTATAGCTGGAGTTCTAAATTGTGAGATATTTTCCTTGAGCAGTTCCACATCGCAAAATAACAAAAAAAGGCCACCCTAAAAGGATGGCCTCTTCACTAAAGATAAACTATAAATTATTGAACTACGACCTTGATTGATTTAAGCACTTTACCATTTTGTAATTTCAAAGTGTAAAGCCCTCTCGCCAATTCAGAGGTATTGAATTGCACCACTTGGTTCTGAGCACCTGAAAGACTTGTAACCAATCTTCCTGTGTTATCATAAAGTGCAATATTCAATGTCACATTATTCAATTCTGTAATATCAATGTTTAGAATATCTGTTGCTGGGTTAGGATATACTTTAACGGCATTCAATGGATTAACATCATCCAATCCAACCACAGTAGTAACAGAAGCTGTTACTTCACAACCATTATCATCAGTAACAATAACTGTTTGCAATCCTAATTGAGGAGTAGTTTGTGTTTGTGTTTGATCACCGTTATCCCAAACATATTCGTAAGGAGGTGTACCTCCAGTAACATTCGCTGTAGCAGTACCGTTTAAGTTATCTACAGCTGTAGCAACTAATTCAGTTGGTTCAGCCACCGTGTAGTTAGGCGTTGTAAATGTACATCCATTGTCATCCGTAACAGTTAACGTATAATCTCCTGCCGGAACACCAACAGTGTTGTCTTCTGTAATTTCACCGTTATCCCATAAATAAGTTAAAGGAGCAGTTCCACCTGTTGCAGTAACATATAGTTCTCCGCTTGTACCTTGGTAACATAATACATCAAAAATAGAGTCTAACGTAACATCTATTAATGCTGGATCAACTAGTGTAACTTCCACACTGTCCTCACATCCAATAGAGTCCACAACGTAACCCATGTATACATCAGCTCCTAAACCTGTTACGGTAGCTGTAGTAGCACCATTTGCATTGGCTGTCCAAGAGTAATCTAAAGTACCAATTGCGTCAGTTGTTGCTAATGCAATCTCACCATTCATATCACCATTACATAAGATATCAGTAACTGTTGCAGTAACATCTGGTGCAGAAACATAAACGGTAATCGTTTCACTATCATTCGTTGCATCTGCATCACCTGATAAACTCGTAACTACATTCACATCGTGTGCTCCTACAGTTGGCGTTAACGGTCCTACTGCAACCATTACAGAATCATCTGCTGGAATATTTTCAACTCCCGTAGTTAAACTCACACCATCCACAAATACTTCATAGTCTACATCAGCTGCATTCGTCAAAGAATTGTTTACTAAGTAGAAATCTGCATTAATTGCACCTGTACCACAGTAAGCCGTTTGAACCTGCACTAATGAAGGAGTTACATCTGGTACTGTTTCTACGATAAAATTATCAACGAACACATCTATGTCTTCATTTGAAACATCAGATTTACCATAAAATCCAACTTTAACCGTTGAAAAACTCGCGTAGTCTGTCAAGTTCACCGTAACCGTTTCACCATTTGCATCTATAGGGTTAGCTGCTGTAAACACTTTTTCAACATTGGCTAAACTCCATGTTGCACCATTATCTGTAGAAACAACAATTGCAAGTGAATCATCCGTTCCCCAAACAGCTGGTGTTGTTGAAGCATATTCAGTAGCAATTAGATCGAATGATACTTGTGTATTACCACCTGTTAAATCAATAGATGGAGAAATCAACCAATCTTTTCTACTTGTAGAGTAAATATTGATTCTTGCCGACTCACTTCCTGCTGATTGATTTCCGAAATCGTCGTCTGTCCAAACAGATGTACCATTATTTAATGAAACATTGTTCCCTAGAAGTCCGTCAGCTTCCATCCAACATGTAGGTACGTAAGCAGTAAATTCCTCTAAATAACCGATTCCTACTGCATCACATTCTGTAGTAAAAGTTTCTGCAACGCTTGTCCAAACACTTGTATCACCTACACCACAAATTTGGCGAATGTATACTTCGTAATCTGTATTTGACATCAATCCTGAAATCGTTGCAGAGTTACCTGTTTCAACAGACAATGTTGCCGTTGAGAATGCTTGTCCTGCTTCAACCACTGCCACTTGGAAATCAGTTCCTGTTCCGTAGTAAGTTGTCCACGTTAAATCAGCACTATTATTTGTTATTGTACCAACCGTTAAAGAAGTAGGTACTAAACAAGACGGTTGTTGTCCTACAAAGAAATCATCAATAAATACATCTATATCTTCATTAGAAACAGTTGAAGCTGCATAGAAAGCAATTTTAACTGTACCTGTGTATGCTGATAAATCATACCACTTGTCTTGCGCTGTAGCACCAGGATTATTACTTCCGTTAAATACATCTAAAACATTTGCGGTAGTCCAAGTTGCTCCGTTGTCTGTTGAAATAACAATAGCCAATGAATCATCCGCCCCCCAGATAGCATCATCACTTGATGAGTACTCCGTAGCTCTAATCTTGAAATTCAAGAAATTATTACCAGCACTCAAGTCTATAGATGGAGAAATTAACCATTCATCTTTTGTAGTTGAGTAGATATTTACCTTCGCTCTACCTGAAGAAGCTCCCCAGTCAGAAGAACCCGTAGAAAGAACAGAATTCAAAGTCAAAGCTCCTGATGCTTCTTCCCAACAAGCTGGTAAGTATGCGCTAAAGTCTTCTGTGTAATCTGTTGTGTAAACGCCACATGCCGTTGTAACAGAGATAGGTCCGAAATAAGAACTTGTATCGCCTACCCCACAGATTGACCTTACGTAAACATCATAAGTAGTATTACTTGTTAACGCTGTTAACTCTAATGAATCACCTGAAATTACAATTGCGGTTCCTGTACCTGGTGTAAATCCATCCACACCATATTCTATTTCATACTCAGCTTCTAATGGAGCGTCGTCGATAATCACATCGAATGTTGAACTTGTTACAGAATTTAAATCCACACCATCAACTTCTAAACATTGTGGTTGAACTCCTACAAAAAAGTCTTCTAAGTATACATCAATATCTTCATTTGAAGTTTTACTTGCTGCGTAAAATCCGAATTTCACTGTTCCTGTATAAGCTGATAAATCGTACCATAGGTTAATTCCAGCAGATCCTGGATTATTGGATGCAGAGAAAACGTCTAATACATTCGTTAAAGACCAGGTTGCGCCGTTATCCGTTGAAATAACAACTGCGAGTGAATCATCTGATCCCCAAACTGCATCACTGCTTGAGTTCCATTCTGTTGCACGTACAGTAATGTTTAAGGCGTAAGCACCTCCACTTAAATCAATAGAAGGAGAAATCAACCAGTCTTCTCTGTTATTAGAGTAAATATTCACTTTTGCTGCTCCCGTTGCAGATCCCCAAAAACTTGAAGCATTGGAAACAACTGTATTGGAAGTTAAAACTCCTTTAGCTTCGCTCCAACAGCTTGGTAAATAGGATGTGAAATCTTCCGTGAAATCAGGTTGGTTTGGGCCACATAAAGTAGTAGTAGTAACAGGACCGTAAGCCACACTTGTATCTGTTGTAGAACAAATTGCTCTAACATATACATCATAATCTGTATTACCCGTTAAGGCATTTAACTCCAATGAGTCTCCAGTAACCACAGTAGTCGTACCATTCCCTGGTGTAAAACCACTAAGTCCATATTCTACCTCATAAGAAGATGCAGGAACTGGATGATCGATAATAACATCAAAGCTTGAATGCGTAACTGAGTTTAAGTCTACGTTAGAAACTGGACTACACGCAGGAGCAATTCCCAAAAACGTAATATTAGGAATGTAGTTTTTAACAGAATTAGCATCAAACAAATTGTTCATATCCTGAACATCATTATCATTAAAATACGTTATTGACCTAGCTCCAGTTGTAGCAGAACACAAGAACTCATCACTACCTGATGCCCATCCTGATTGATTTTCTGCCACAGCCATTATAATATTGTCTGTACCATTATAAACAAAAGGA
>NZ_JBVCPV010000187.1:0-5763 GCF_057456495.1 Lishizhenia sp.
CAGAGGCTATGTTGCAAGACAATAATATTTATGATGTAGATATAGTTTGTGTACCTGGTCAGTTGAGTGATCATTATAATCCACTCAAAAAAACGGTTAATTTATCCAAAGATGTTTACTACGGAGCAAATGCTGCCGCAGCGGCGGTTGCTGCCCATGAATGCGGACACGTTTTACAACATGCCCAAGCTTATAAACCGCTAGAATTGAGATCAAGGTTAGTTCCGATACAGAATGCCAGTGGTAAAATTTTAAATATCATAATGCTTGCTTCCATCTTTGGTGGAGCGGTGTTCTTCAATGCTTTTCCATTGGATTTAATTTTATGGGTACTCATCATTACCTATGGAATTTTTGCACTATTTGCGGTGGTAACCTTGCCGGTAGAGTTTGATGCCTCTAAAAGAGCCTTGCAATGGCTTAAATCAACAGGTGTTTCAACACAGGCCGAATATGATAGGTCTAAGGATGCTTTAAAATGGGCCGCTATGACTTATGTCGTCGCTGCCATAGGAGCGATTGTAACCTTGTTGTATTATGTTTCAATTCTTCTCGGAAGAAGAAATGACTAAGCAATAAATTTTCGAATTACATATCTAGCTCCTGTACATTATTGCATAAATGAAAGGCAGGAGTTTTTTAATGCCTCTAAGTTGCTTTCAATAGCAGTAAAGGTGGTTTGCAACTCTTGGGCGGTTCCTACTGAAAAAGCAATTCCTTCGTTTATGTGTATCGTTGCCTCCGGAAACTTATCATGGATAGGTCCAAAAACTACAGGTAATCCAAAGGCACTTGGTTCTAAAATATTGTGTAGCCCCGTACCAAATGCACCACCAACATAAGCCATCTTTCCGTATTGATAAACATTTGCCAAAATACCTATGCAGTCAATAATCAATAATTGAGTTTCTGAAGATATAGATTGCTCAATTTTGGTATATCGTTCTGCTTTTAAAGAGAAAGTTTTTAGTATCTCAAGTGTTCTTTCCTCACCCACTTCATGAGAAGCTAGGATAATTTTACCTCTATAAGTCGTGTTTAAATACGGAGCGAGAATCTCCTCGTCCGCCTTCCATGAGCTTCCGATAATCAGGGCTTTTTCTCCGTTTAGCCAGTTTTCTATTACGGGTAATGAAGCTACTTTTTTCGCATTTTCCATTACGCGGTCGTAACGCGTGTCACCCGTAATCTTGTAGTTATTGATGCTGATACTTTCTAATAATTGGGCACTCTTTATATTTTGGACAAAAAAATGGTCAAACTGTTTTAGAGCTCTTCTGAAATTTCCGCCATACCATTTAAAAAAGCTTTGTTGCTCTCTAAATAATGCCGAGATTACATACAATTTGCTTCCCTGTTTTTTAGCTTCAAAAATATAATTCAACCAAAATTCATATTTGATAAAAAATACAGCTTTGGGTTGAAAGTGCTGGATAAAGTCTTTTGCGTTCTTTTTAGTATCTAGAGGAAGGTAACAGATGTAATCTGCTCCTGAGTAATTTTTTCTTATTTCATAGCCGCTCGGACTAAAGAAGGTTAGCAAAATAAAGTCTTCGGGATGCTCTTTTTTGTAATCTTCAATGATGGGCCTACCTTGTTCAAATTCGCCAAGTGATGCTGCATGAAACCAAACCACATCCCCATCTGTTGTAGGAAGTGATCTACGCCAATTTTTTCGCCCCTTTACCCACTGTTTTGCTTTAGGGTTAAACAATGACGCAATGCGCACAATGAAGGCATATGCCCTTATTCCAATAGCGTAAAACAGCATTTAGTTCAGGTAAAAATCTTTCGGTTGTCGTTTATATATAGGAATTAACCACCCTGCTCTTAACCCTATTTGATGATCAAACCTAAGGTCTTTTGAAACCGGTACATCAGGTTGATCCCAGTTTAAATCTCTTTGGTTTCTTGTAAACCCTTGTTGAAAATACAGACCAGCGTAAAAATTATACACTCCTGTATTGGCCATAAAACTGTATCCTACAAATTGTGAAGTATTTACACCTATGGTTAAACGGTCATATCCCTTTCTGTAGTCGTTCTCAAATTGAGGAATGAAATCGTCGTTGGTTTCAATTCTGTATTTGTGGAGTAAATAACCAGCTCCTAATTGTACCATTAACCCTGAGTTAGGGTTGGGAGAGAGCACAGGGAAAATTTTACCGATACTGAAGTTAGCATTGAAACCTCTCATGAAAAGTAAGACGGTTCCGCTGTTACCTGCTTCCGCTTCAGAAATAATTCCGTTGGGATCTACAAAATTAGAAAGTAGAGATCTGTCTTTTATTATTCCTCCGAAATAGTAATTTCCATCAAATCCATAGATCCAGTTTTTTGAGGTTTTGTAACCTGCAAAAGTTCCTATTTGGTTGAAAAAACCAAAACGTTCTGCCAAATCGGCTTGTGGAAACGCACCTGTATATTGTATACCAACATAAGGGGTGCCGATAACGGTGTCTTTTACATTTCGTTGTGCTTGAACATTACTTACTAATAACAATAAGCTTATGAGGAGTACAAATCTAATCATGACACAAATTTAAAGAAGATTACGTAGCATCGTAAGTTTTATTGTTAAACAATTCCAAAAATGAACATGTCCACCTCTTTTAGCAAGGTGTATTTTGAATGACTTTTTTGCTCAACACCACATAGAAATTTCTACTATCTTCGTTTTATGGAAAAATCCAACGCTGAGATTCTTAAAGAATGGGTAGATCAATACAGTGATTACTTATTGAATTTTGCTTTGTCAAAAATAAAAGACAGGGATTTGGCCTTGGATTTTTTGCAAGACACCTATGTGTCTGCGCTCAAGAATCTACATACATTTCAAGGGAAAAGCTCTCCAAAAACGTGGCTTGTAAGTATTTTAAATCGAAAGATTATTGATTATTGGAGACAGCAGCAATCGCGTAAAACCAAACCAATTTCTCATTATGGTAACAAAGATGAAGGTTCACAAGATTGGATGTTAGATGCAGGTGAGGTGAGTGAAAATGATGGAGAATCGTCTTTAATATATGATGAAGAACGAATGATGCTCGAAGATTGTATCTCTAAACTTCCAGAACAATGGCAAGGTATTATTACGGCCAAATATTTCGAAAATAAAAAAGGAGAAGAGATCAGTAAGGAGTTTGATATAACTGCGTCCAATCTCTGGGTAATCGTACACAGGGCAAAGACAGCCTTAAGAGATTGTTTGGGGGCTAAATGGTTTTAAGAGATGAGTAAGAATTGTGAAGAAATACAAGTATTGCATGAGGAGCAATTATCTAAAGGGGTTGGTCTTTTAAGAAAAGCACGTATTAGATTGCATTTAATGATGTGTAAGTGTTGCAGGGATTATACGGCTTGTTCTGAAAAAATCGAAGAAACATTAAAAGCACAAACTTCAAGTACAAAAAGTAAGTGTACGGAAGAGGAAAAAGGGCGTATGAAAGCGCGCTTAATCCAAGATTGATACAAACTTGTAGGTGTGCTGCGCTTCAATGAGTATTATTCTTACACTTCCATCTGCATTTGAATATCCTAGTCGAGGCACTAAAGAAGACTTCCTTTGAAATTTGGTGATGAATTTTTCATATTCCTTTTCTCCGGTACTATTGTCAAGCGTTAGTTTTGTTGTTGTGTAACCCGACCTTCTACGAAAACTTTCTCTTTGTTTTGAAGGATCAATGTAATCACCATCTTCTAAATAGTTTGCCAAATCATCATTGTAGATAACCACTAAATCTTGGTTGTCGTTTAAGTAAGAAAAGAAACTAGAGTAATAGCCTTTGTCGTTTGCTGTAACCTGAATTTTTGGAGCTTTGTTTATCCATTCAAATCTTCCGTCTAGGTTGAATCTGTAGCTTAATATATCGTTGTAGTAATAACGGGTTTCTGTTCTTAAATATCCACGAGAATCTGGATAGCTTTCTTCGAGTTTGTAGTATTGTTCTGCTACTCCGATAATACAGTTGTGCAAGGTGTCTATAAATGAATTTCTTAAGAAATAATCAGACATCGATAAATTTTCACGTTGTTTACGTACCTCCTCTTCGGTAAGTCCCATTAATAATATTTCAGTAGGAAACTCTTCGTAGGTTTCTATTTCCAGGTCCAAACGTGGGGAGAATTTTTTAAAGATAGCTCCATGAATTTTGTTGCTGATTTGATCGTGACTTTGGTGTTGATAAAAGCCGTGAACATAAAGAGATGAATCCTTACCTTCCTCAATTTCTACTTCATAGGCAACATCATCTTTTGTGTTATTCAAAACACTGTGGTATACCTCTTTGTTATCTAAGCGGTAAAGGTGACTTCTAACTAGTATGAATTTGTTCTTAAACAAACCTACATTTTCTTGGATACACTCTTTGTGGTAAGCAACGATTTTACCAGTTTTTGTTACCCAAAAATTAAAATCTATGTTGCCGTCTTTTGGTGATTTTAAATTAAAACGACCTCTATTGATGGTGTTTTTATCGCTGTCAATTACAACAAATTGGTAGGTGCTTATGGTATCTCCTTTTAAAGAGATGTCAACCATAATTCCTACATATTTTTTATTCGAAGAAATTTTAAATTGAAATGCAGAAGGTAATTGTCTGTTGCGAGGTAGGGGGTCTTCCATGATGAATTCAGCTTTGCCGAAATCACCGTCTTCTAGGTCTAAGCTTTCAATGTAAAGGTTGCGAGATTTTCCAACTTGGTCGCTGATAAAAGCAAAGCCTTTACCATCGACCAAGATGAAATCTTCAAATTTTCCTAAACTTCTGTTCACACGGTAAGGAGTTTCTATCTCCTTCACCTTCTGGTTGTTTACAAAATGTTCAAGTACTATCTTGTTTCTCCCTATACGCTGTTTTATCGATGTAGCAATGTATTCATTTGGACCAAGAATTTGAACTTCTTTAATAGCTCCAATGTTTTTAACATCTTGACCAATTTTGAAATCTTGACTAATTCCAAAAAACGTGATACATGCAGCGATAAGGGTGATAAATAATTTCATGGTTTTAAAATACAAAAAACCAGCAACTATTTACACTAATTGTACACCTGTATAGTTGCTTGGAGTAATTTCTTTTAATTCAGCTTTAATAACGTCACTAACGTTTAAAGTTTCAATGAAATTGTGTACCGTTTCTTTCGTTACTGCTTCATTTTTACGTGTCAAACCTTTTAAAGCTTCGTATGGTTTCTCGTATCCTTCTCTTCTTAAAACAGTTTGAATAGCCTCTGCTACTACCGCCCAGTTGTTCTCTAAGTCTTTAGCTAAAGCTGCTGGGTTTAACAATAGCTTCTCTAATCCAACCATTGTAGATTTAAATCCAATTAAGGCATGTCCAATAGGAACTCCTACATTTCTAAGAACTGTAGAATCTGTCAAGTCACGCTGTAACCTTGAAATAGGAAGTTTAGCTGAAAGGTGCTCAAATATTGCATTAGCCATACCTAAGTTTCCTTCAGAGTTTTCGAAGTCGATAGGGTTAACTTTGTGTGGCATAGCAGAAGAACCAATCTCTCCTTCTTTTAATTTTTGCTTGAAGTATTCCATAGAGATATACGTCCACATGTCTCTATTTAAATCAACAATAATTGTATTGATACGCTTCATTGCGTCAAATAACGCAGCTAAGTTATCGTAGTGCTCAATTTGTGTTGTGGTTTGAGATCTAGATAATCCTAAAGTGTTGTTTACAAAATTGTTGGCGAATTCTATCCAATTTCCACCAGGGAAAGCAACGTGATGAGCATTTAAGTTACCTG
>NZ_JBVCPV010000188.1:0-5730 GCF_057456495.1 Lishizhenia sp.
ACATCACCTTCTGTTTGGTGGGTGCAAATATATAAACTTTATTTGTTCTGAAGTGCCCTTGCAACAATTTTTTTTAAAATTCTTCGCTTATCTTTGTCCATCAATGGAAGAAGAAGCGAAAAATCTAATTATAGATGCCGGGAATACGCGTGTGAAGATAGTTGAAGTCCAGGGAGATGACTTGCGCGTTTTGGCTGCAGTTACCTTGGGCGATTTAAAAAATACCCAAAGTGAAAAAAAATACCAAGGGTATAAAAAATCTTTACTTTCTAGTGTGCTTTCCTCATCTGATACGGATTTTTTGGTTCAATACTTTCAACCAGATCATGTTTTGAGTAGTTCTTCCGAGTATCCTTTTGTTAATCTTTATCAAAGCGAAACCTTGGGAGCTGATAGGGCTGCTAATGCTGCTTTTGCCCATACAGAAATGCTGAAAAGAAAAACACCTGTGCTCATCGTAGATATAGGTACATGTATCAAGTTTGATTTTGTTAATGAAAGGGGAGAGTATTTGGGAGGTTCAATTTCTCCAGGATTACAAATGCGGTATAAAGCCATGAACGCTTTTACGGGACGTTTACCGCTTTACCAGAATACCGATCCAACTCCGTTGATTGGAAATTCTACACATAAAAGTATGTGGTCGGGTGTTATAAATGGAATGCGTGCAGAAATTCAAGGGTTGATAGCCGAATATGAAAAGCAATATGCTGGATTAACAACTTTTATGACAGGTGGAGATGCTAATTTATTTGATATGGCAGCAAAAAATTACATCTTTGTCAACGAAAATTTAACGCTTCAAGGCTTAAATCTAATTCTCGAGCATAATGCGAAATAATATATTAATACTCTTTGCGGTGTGTATGGCTCCTTTTTTAAGGGCACAGACAAATGCATCGTCTCCATATTCATCCTTAGGTGTTGGGGAAACTAACTTTTTTGGAAGTAGTTATTTCCAATCCATGGGAGGATCATCTGTTGCGTTAATCGATAGTTCTCAAACTAATCTTTTTAATCCTTCATCTTACGCAAGTATTGCCAAGGGTCTCCCACTTTTTTCTATGGGAATTGATTACAGAAACACCACCTTGTCAGACGGAGCTTCTGAAGGGAATTTATCATACGGTAACGTTACGCATTTTTCACTTGTAGTTCCTTTTGCTAATCGCTTTGGGTTAGGTTTTGGAATCCGTCCGTACAGTAGAGTAGGATACGATGTAAATGATGCTGAGCTTGTAGACGGGGATTCTGTCTTTTATGAATACAAAGGATCTGGGGGGATACAACAAGTTTTTGGTGGATTGAGTGTTAATGTAATTGCCAAGAAAAAACATGTTCTAGGTTTAGGTGTAAATGGAAACTTTTTATTTGGTTACACGCAAAATTACAGTAGAACTTACAGAATGGTTTCTACCTCTGAGCTAGGTTCTTACAAAGATGACAGGTTGAACTACAGAGGGTACACCTATGATTTAGGAATGAATTATAGTTTTACGCCGAATTCAGAACATAGAGTTACAATAGGTGCAAGCTATACTCCTAGTCAACAAATATCTGTAGCTCAAAACAAATACGATGTCTTCTTTACGAGTTATAACAATATTGGAACCTATGATACCCTATACCCAAATCCTGATGCGCAAGGAACAACTACTCTAGCTTCTAGCTATAAATTGGGAATTACTTATAGCTTTACGCCGCAAGCGGATACAAATAGTTCAAGAAGATTAAAGCCGGAGTTTTTACTTACGGCAGAATATAATGCCGACAATTGGAGTGAGTATTCTAGAACCCTTGGAGGAATTCCGGATGCGAATACTTTGTTTGATGCTACTTCTTACCGTGTTGGTTTACAATATAAACCACACAGAATAGCAGCTGAAAGAAAAACGGTGGCAAAGTATTATGAAAGAATGAGTTATCGCGTAGGATTCTACAACAGCGTTCTTCCAAATAAGGTGAATCAAAGTCAGTTGTCAGAATTTGGCACAAGTTTTGGGATAGGATTACCGGTAGTGTTAAACAGAGCTGTTTCCTCCATAAACTTAGGGGTTACATATGGACAAAGAGGAAATGGTAACATTAACACAATACAAGAAAACTTTTGGGGAATTAATTTTGGTGTAAATTTGTCGCCCGGTTATGACCGATGGTTTAGAAAGTACAAATACGATTAATAAAAAAAACAAAGATGAAGTTAGGAAAACTTATACTTGGAGCTGCAGTGTTAGCAACGTTTACAGCGAATGCACAAGGTGAGGGTGATAGAAACGAGTGTAATAGGTACAAAAAAGTAGCGAATGTTGCTTATGGAGCGAAAAACTACAAAAAAGCCGCTACAGCTTATTTACAAGCAGAAAAGGAATGTGGAGGTTTAGAAAATGCTTTCTACAGTCCAATGATTTACTCTTTGGAGCGTATGGTTAAAGAAACTGAAGGTGAAGAGCAAGCTGCATACATCGATTCTTTATTATCCACTTACGATAATGCGCAAAGACAGCACGGAATCAATGTTTCTTATAAAAAGAAAGAGGGTAAATACTTATTACTTTCTAACAGAGCTGATAAATTAGAAGAGGCTGATTCAGCATTTAGTTATATTATTTATAACCACTCTGAAGAAGCTACAGACTATACAGTTCAGCAGTACTACGCAAACATTTACACCTTATGGTCTAAAGCAGAAGGTGAAGCAAAAGATGGGTACACGAAAAGAATTATTGGGGAATACTTTAAATTGAACAACATTGTTTCTGAAAAAGGATTAACGCCAAGAACTTTAGAGGTATTAACATCTTACTTGGATTATGTAGCAAGAGATTGTGAATCTTTATTACCAGAGATCAACAACTTTATGGCTGCTTTACCACAAGAGAAAGATTTGAAAAAATCTAACGTAAATAACTTTATCAAATTGTTAGAAACGAAATCTTGTACAGATAGTAAAGAATACGAAATGTTGATAGATACATTAATTGCTATCGACCCAACATCAGTAGATGCGAAATTGCAAAAAGCGAAATTGTTAGATGTAAAAGGAAGAACTTCTTCTGCTGTAGCAGCATACAAAGAAGTAATAGACCTTTCTGATGATGCGGATTTAATTTCTGATGCAGAATTGGCAATTGCTACTGCTTACTACAGAGCTAGAAGTTACAAAGCTGCACACAATGCAGGATTAGCAGTAAGCGGAAAGAACTCAGTGGAAGGAGCTAAAATTGCAGCAAACTCTGTAATGGCTAGCATCAACGATTGTGGAAACACAACATTCGAAAGAAAAGCAAACAACTACTACGCTGTAGAAATTGCAAATAAGTACGGATTCAGTGCTTCTCGTTACCAAGCAGCTTGTCCTTCAGGAGAAGATATCTTTAATGCGAGTAAGCAAGTAGGTGAAACGATCACTTTAGAATGTTGGGGAAATAGAACGGTAACTGTTCAGAAATTCTAATGAGAGCCTTAGGCATTAACATATTTACGATACCTGTCATTCTTGGAGTGGCAGGTATCTTTTTTTCTTGTGTAAACGATTTGGAAAGAATTAAAGAAGTTTCTTCCATCGAACATGCACCAGATGAAGCTTCGCGTAATTTAAATGTAATCTATACGGATTCTGGTTATGCGAAGTTAGAATTGACAGCTACTATCGCTGAGTCTTATAATGAGACGCAAAAGACGAAGTTGAAAGATGGTTTGAAGGTCAAGTTCTTCAACGATAATGGAGAGGTTGTGTCTATCTTAACAGCTTTGTATGGCGAGATAGATAAGAATACAGGTGATATGTTTGTGAGAGATAGTGTAGAGCTCAAGAATGTTGAACAGAACAAAATTTTAAAATCAGAAGAACTCATTTGGGATAAGAAAGGTGATTCTGTTTATACAGAAAAAGCCGTTACGATTACTTACCCTAATATGATACTATACGGACAAGGAGCGAAAACGAATCGTAATTTTGATACGGCCTTTGTCTATAATGTAAAAGCACGCGTTAATAAATAGAACATGCAAACGTACAATAAGATCATGCAAGTATTTTGGCTTGCGCTCGTTATTCTTTCTTTCATCTACATTACCTACATGGGAATTACCGAAGGTTTTGAAACATGGCTTAGCTTTTATTTGTTGCCCGTATTTGCCTTCTGTTTTTGGATGATTAGAAGATGGATGATGAAGCGAATGCTGAAACATCAACAATACTTAGAGGATCAAGCAAAGAATAAGTAATACTGTTACTTTTTTACCGTTTATCATTTAATAGTTAAGTATTGAGCTTCCTCCTGTAACTTTTGGGATGAACCAGATGTCTTAAATAATGATATGAAACAACTACTCATCATACTTTTAACCCTCCTAGGGACCATACATGTGTATGGACAAGACCTGTTGAAAGGGAAGGTAGTAGATGAGAATTATCAACCGATTCCTTTCGTAGATATTTTCCTAAGAGGACAAAACAACCAATAC
The DNA here is from genome assembly GCF_057456495.1 of Lishizhenia sp. NCBI lineage: Bacteria > Pseudomonadati > Bacteroidota > Flavobacteriia > Flavobacteriales > Crocinitomicaceae > Lishizhenia > Lishizhenia sp. Next base: position 4,468 of record NZ_JBVCPV010000188.1, read on the forward strand.
CGCGTCAGATCTGATGTAGAAGGGAATTATTCCGTGAACCTAGAAAATGGTTCTTATCGGGTAATCTATGCAGCTACAGGATACGAGAAAAAAGAAGTTTTTATAGCTGTAAAAAAGGGAGAGAATGTTCAAAACGTTCAGCTTTTCCCCATGCGTATCCAAGATATAGACGAGGTTGAAATTTCTGGAAGTAAAAAGAATCCGGGAAGAGAGATTATTCTGAAAGTTGTTCGGAGAAAGGACAGTTTAGATTTCAATCAGTATCCTTACTCTTGTGACGTATATATCAAAGCCACTGAGAAAATTCAAAGAATTGAAGAAGCGCCTAAAAAGAAAAGGCGTAAAAAAGAAAAGGAAGCTGAAGACACCACCTCTAAAGATAATTCACTAGAATTTCTTCGCAACTTCAATATGATAGAGGTTGGTCTGAAGCGTAATTATGCTCCTTACAACAAAGTAAGAGAGTTAAGAAATGCTTTTGAACAGCGTGGGTCTAGAAGCAATTACCTTTATTTCACTACCACGGCAAAATCAAATTTTAATTTTTTTAAGAATACCTTGTTTTTGGATGATTTGAATGAATCTCCTGTGCCATCTCCAATTTCTACCGTTGGAATTTTGTCGTATAAATATAAGTTGGTTGATGTACTTGAAGTGGATAGTGTTAAAACCTTTAAGATAGAGATTAAAGCCCGCTCTTCAGCTACTTCAACCTTGTCCGGTTTTATCTATGTTAGGGATGGAAGTTGGATGGTGGAGAAGTTACAGTTGACTTTAAGTGGTGGGAACTTGTTAATGTATGACTACTTTACCATAGAACAAGATTTTGATATTTCTTCAGATACCACTTGTGTGTTAAGTCAGCAATTAATGACTTACGGTGTGAATCACAAGGAATCTATACATACTTGTAAAACTTCTGTGAAGTATACGAATTATGACTTTGGAGTGAACTTTCCACCCAAGTATTTTGGGAATGAGGTAGCGGTTACTACAGAAAAAGCATATGAGCGTGATTCAAGTTTTTGGAAAAATACGAGAACGGAGCCCTTGTCTCCAGAGGAATTAGAATATGTGCGCAAAAGAGACAGTATTTATACCCTAAGGCATTCCAAGGGGTATTTGGATTCGATAGATTCAATCGCTAATCGTATTACCTACATAGATGTATTACTTAACGGTGTTGATTTTATCAATAGGGATAAAGGAAGGCAATGGGTGTTAGGTTCATTAGCCTCCATGGTGCAGCCTGTTTATATTGCC